>CANFLL010000028.1 GCA_947447825.1 Chitinophagaceae bacterium
AAACAAAAGAAGAGAAATAATTATTTTTTAACTAAAGAGGTTATCAACAAAAGTTGAAAGTGGGAGAAAAAACGTCAACCTATATTATGAGACCTCAAACTAACCACTAACCACTTACAACTAACCCCTAACAATTAAGAAAGGGTATATTTGTAGAAATAGAAGGTAATGACAGATAACGAATTGAAAGAATTGGTGGCAGGGTTGGCCACCTCGAATGCTGAAAATGCTAAAATGTTTGAGGAAACCAAACAGCTGTTTAAAGAAACAGATAAGAAGATGCAGGAAAATGCTGCTGAACTAAGAAAAACGGAAGAGTTATTTAAAAAATTGGGTATCCATGTTGGTGGCATGGCAAATAGCCATGGACAAAGTACAGAGGAATATTTTTATAACTCATTAGTAGAGAATCCAAGACTAGGAAACATTAAGTTTGATGAGATAAGCAGAAATCTTCACTACAAAATAGCTAATCTGGAAGATGAATTTGATATAACCATGTTTAATGGTAATAACATTGCTTTGATTGAGTGCAAATACAGGGCAAAAGAAGAGGATGTTATTAAGCTAATTGATAAAAAAGTAGGCAATTTCAGAATACTTTTTCCATTCTATGCTAGTCATACCATCTATTTGGGTATTGCTGGTTTCTCTTTCGATGCTAGGATGGAGAAGTTTGCTAGGGATAATGGGGTAGCAATCTTGAGACAAAGGGGCAATGTGGTAGAAGTAGAAGCCGATAATTTGAAAGCAAATTAGTGCGGTAACTTGCATCTTCAGATGGCAAAGTAAATTGCGTTGGTTTTGTGAAGGAATAGACCTTTAATTGACTTTCAATTTTCAATCAATGTATTTTAACAATCAAGCAATCAGTCTAATAACCTATTTTGATGTAAAAAAAAATAGTAGCTATTGAATTAAACCTCGCATCTTCGCATTATAAATATTTAACGATTGCTTGACCCAGAAAAATATGAGGAGAGTAAGCTAGTGTCTTTACTAGCCGAAGACAGTGAGTATGCCTTTCAATTAATATATGATAGGCATAGAAACAGAATTTATAAAACCGCCACTCGTTTTCTTAAATCACCCATATTGGCTCAGGAAGTAGTGCAAGATGTGTTCATGAAATTATGGCTATCTAGAAAAACATTAAAACCAACTCAACCTATTGAAGCTTGGTTGCACACTGTTTCTAAAAATAATATAATTAACAGACTGAAAAAGGTAAGTAACGAATGGAAAGTGATGAATGAACTACCCTACATTACTGCTAATAAATCTAATACCACTGAAAACAGTGTTCAAGATGCCGAATATGCTGCCATCCTACAAACCGCCATTATTACGTTACCAGAACAACAAAAGAAGGCTTATCTGTTGTCAAGAAACGAAAATTTAACTTACATCCAAATAGGAGAGAAGCTTGAATTGTCGCCTCTCACTGTAAAAACACATATTTCAAGGGCCCTGCTTCACATCAAACAAGCACTTGCTGAAAAAGGAATAATACTTTCGATAGCAGTTGTTGCCATTATTTATTAATTTTTTTTCCTTCTTGTACTCCACAAGACTCCTTTATTTGTATTAAAATTATACAGATTGCAAATCTGTGAATTATTATGAGTAACGAGGAACGTTTCAAATATCTTTTAGGGCTTTATCAAGCTAACAACATCTCTATTGAGGAGCATGATGAGCTATTTGAAATGATAGATTCATCAGATTATGATGCGGTATTGACTAATGCTATCTATTTTGATTTAAGCAATGGTACTGATGAAGACTCAGCAGATTTACCACCACACATTGCTCATGATATTATCAGGAATATTTATGAGGCTGAAAAGAATGTGAAAAAAATACTGCCAACCAAAAGGATAATTCCTTCTATTTATCGTTGGGTTGCTGCTGCAAGCATTTTTGCACTAATTGTTTTGGCTTCTTTGTTTTATCAATCATCTAGTACTACTTCAAAAAAACAATTTGCCGCAATTATCCCAAAATATACTATTACGGTTGCTAACACTAAAAATGAACAACAATTGGTTGTTTTAAGTGATGGGTCCAAAGTAATCTTAGCACCCAATAGTTCCATTCATTACAGCAGATTATTTGCTGGCGAAACAAGAGATGTTTACCTAGAAGGGGAAGCTTTTTTTCAGGTAACAAAGAATCCGGTGAAACCTTTCATGGTGTATTACAATAACATTGTTACCAAGGTATTGGGAACTAGTTTCAAAATCAACACTAATAAAACTACAGGAAATGTAGAAGTATCCGTTAGAACGGGTAAAGTACAAGTGTTTGAAAATGAAAAACTGTTGTCACTTTCTGATAAAATTAAAAAAGCAACTACCATCATAACGCCAAATCAGAAAGCTGTTTATAATGCAGGCTCTCACCTTTTTGAAAATAGTATTGTGGATAAACCTGAGAAATTACTGCCCAACGATACTGCCGTAGTAAATACTAAAGAGGTATTAGCTTTTGACCAAGAAAAACTTAGTATGGTTTTTCAGAAAATACAAACGTATTACGGAATTGATATAGTTGTAGAAAGTTCTAACCTATACAATTGTAGTTTTTCTGGCGACATTTCTAATCTTGATTTATTCTCTGTTCTGAAATCAATATGTATTGCCACCAACTCTTCTTTTGAAGTGAACGGCACTAAGATTTTGATCAAAGGAAATGGATGCGATAACTAAATAAATACATTTATAATCTTTCAGTGCTAAACTGATAATAGACTTTCAGTAATATTTTTTCTTTCTAAATGCAACTTTTGCTTGCTAAACACTTATTTGCCGTGAGAAATTTTCTTCCTTGTTTCATTTTTGTATTATTGGGTATTGCTAGCGCAACCCAAAATATGTTGTATGCACAATCTAGTCTCGACAAAACTTTCACCTTCAAAAATACTAATAAGGTGAAACTAAAAGTTCTAATAAATGAAGTACAAAAACAAACACATGTAAACATTTCCTTTAGCTCTAGCATCATTAATACAGATCAAGTGATTGCTTATAATGCTACAAACAAAAAGGTTGCTGACTTTTTACAAGACTTAGAAAAGAGTTATAAGATAGGCTATCAATTGGTGGGAGATAGGATTATCCTCTATAAGATTAACGATAAACCCAAGACTGATAAACTCACGGAAGAAATTAAACTTACGCAAGAGGGAAACGTAATTAGGGGTGTGGTAAAAAACGAAAAAGGCGAAACCATGCAAGGGGTTACCATCATAGAAAAAGGTAAACCAAATGCAGTAGCTAGTGATGCAAAAGGAGAATTCAAAATAAAAGTGACCAATAGTAAGGCTAGCTTGGTATTTAGTTTTACGGGTTATGAACCAATAGAAGTTGCTGTTAGTAGCAGTTCTATTGCTAATATTTCTCTTACTTCCATCTCTAAAGCATTGGACGATGTGGTGGTAGTAGGTTATGGAACAATTAAAAAGAGTGATCTTACTGGTTCTGTTTCTAAGGTAAAACTAGAAAATGCTGCTCAACAAACTTCTAGTTCTTTCGAACAATTATTACAAGGAAAAGCGGCGGGCGTAAACATAACGCAAACTTCTGGCGACCCTGGTTCAGGTATCGTTTTTAACATAAGGGGAACAAATTCATTAGGGGCTAATCAGCCCTTAATTGTTATAGATGGTGTGCCCATTGAGTCGGATAATGCAACAGTGTCTAGTAAAACAGGTGCTGATTACTGGACAAGCCAAGAACAACCCTCAAATGTTTTGGCTAACCTGAATCCTAACGATATAGAATCTTTAGAAATCTTAAAAGATGCCTCCTCTACTGCCATCTTTGGTTCCAGAGGAGCTAATGGTGTGGTGATGATTACAACAAAAAGAGGGAAAGCTGGCAGAGATAAAATTTCTTATAATTATAGGTATGATGCCTCTCAACTTCCCAAGGAAATTGCCATGCTAACGGGACCACAGTTTGCTCAGTATGCCAATGAAGCTACTTACAACTCCGATTCAACCAAAGGACAATTCTTTAGATTTCCGCTAGATACAATTGCTAAATTAGGGACAGTAAACTTTCAGGAAATAATTTTTAATAGGTCTAATTCTCAAGATCACCAAGTTTCATTGCTGGGTGGTGACGACAGAACCAAATATGCTTTAGGGGCTTATTACACTACGATTAATGGAGTAGTGGTAAATACGTATTACAAAAAGCAAGGGCTCTCTTTTAATCTAGATAGACAATTTGCTAAAAATTTTAAAGTAGGTATATCTGCCAAGGTTAATTTCTCGGACAACAGAGCTGGATTACAATCTACTAATCATGCTAATCAAGGGGGTTCAGTTGTTACTACTGCACTTCGTTCAACTCCTACCGCTCATTACATTAATGATGATGGAACCATCAATACAAGTCTGAGTAATAATCCAGCTTTATTATTAAGCAATTCGGTAAATAAAACAAAGAACATGATGTCTTTGGTTAACATATTTGGAGAGTATAGCATCATCCCAAACGATTTAAAGCTTAGGGTAAGTGGTAGTTTCAATCAAAACAATAACCAAAGCAACACTTATTGGGGTAGAGGAACCGTAGCAGGCGATGCTTCTGGTGGTCAGGCTTTTCAAATTACCAATCAAAACTTAAATTATTTAACGGAGTACACACTTTCATATAATAAAAAAGTGTTTAGAAATGATCGGATCAATGCAGTAGCTGGCTACACTTCTCAAAGCTGGGAGTCGAGTGCTTTTGGGGTTAATGCCAAAGGATTCCCTAATGATCAATTGGGTGCTTACGGGTTTGAATACGCCACTGCTCTGATTAACTTGCCGAAAGCTACTTTGAAAAAATGGAATCTTGAATCCTATTTAGGAAGAATGAACTATACCATGAACGATAAATATTTGCTTACCTTAACGGGTAGGGTGGATGGTTCGTCTCGTTTAGCACCCAGTCATAAATGGGATTTCTTTCCTTCTGTAGCCCTTGGTTGGAATTTATACAAAGAAAAATTCTTTAAGCGTTTAGCCTTTGTTTCTAATGCTAAAGTTAGAACCAGCTATGGTTTTTCGGGCAACCAAAATATTCATGTGGGTGCCACAAAAGCATTGTTAAGTTCTAATCGTGCAAGCAATGGGGTAGATAGTATTTCAACGGGTGAGGTAATTTCTAGCTTTGAAAACCCTAACCTACATTGGGAGAAAACTGGTCAATTAGATGTTGGTATCGATTTCGGATTTTTGAATGACAAGTTCCAATTGTCCATTGATTTATACCAAAAAACTACGAATGATTTATTGCTAGATTTAGCTATCCCTTCCGATAATGGTTTTTCTTCCTATGCTACCAATTTAGGTAAAGTTGAAAATAGAGGTATTGAAATAGAAGCAAATGCACGGTTTTTAATAGCCAATAAAGTTCAGTGGAGAATAGCAGGAAACATTGCTTTCAACCAGAATAAAGTGTTGAACCTAGGAGAAAACGGTCAGATTTATGGCGATAATCTATTGCCTACTGCCCTCGATCAGTATGGAACCATTGCCCAGCCAGGTTATGCTATCGGTTCTTTTTATGGTTACAAAATAAAAGGCATCTATCAAAACAAAGCTGAAATTGCTAAAGGGTCTAAAGATCCAGTGAATCCATTGCCTCAGCCCGGCGATTTTAAATATGCTGACCTAAATGGAAACGGAACAATAGGGCCAGAGGATAGAACCATCTTAGGCAACCCTAATCCCAAATATACTTTCGGGTTAACCAATACTTTTTCTTACAAAGGCTTCGAGTTGAGTTGCTTTTTAATGGGCAAGATTGGACAATCGGTGTTGAATTTGAACCGTTTTTATAGTGATGGATTAGTTTATAGTTCTTCTGGAAATTTGCGTCAAGAAGCTTGGTTGGGTCGCTGGCATGGAGAAGGAACTAGCAACTATTATCCTAGGGCAAAAACAACTGGGTCTTTGTTCGACAAAAGAGTGAGCGACCATTTAGTGGAAGATGGTTCTTTTATCAGGTTAAAAAATGTTAGCTTATCCTATATTGTAGATACAAAAAAGTGTCGTTACCTAAAGCAATTTAATGCGTTGAAGTTTTTTGTAAATGCCACCAATTTGTTTGTTATTACTAACTACAAAGGTTTCGATCCTGAAGTAAGCGGTTTCGGACTTACCGCCATCACACAGGGAGTTGATTTTGGTACCATACCCCAATATAAAACTTATTCTTTGGGCATCAATGTAGGATTGTAAATTTAAAATTCTTGTGTTTTAGTAAATCATTAAATCGCCATTAAGCAATGAAAAAAATAATAATAAGTGTTCTGTTCTCCATCTTAATCATTTTAGTTGGTTGTAATAAAAAACTCGACGAAACCCTCTACGATACCCAAACATTTGGCAGCATTACAACCACGGCAGATGTATTGAAAGTAATTCAAGGAACGTATGGTATTTTGGAGGATGTTTCTTTGTATAAAAAAGAACTGCTTAAATTATTGCTTTTAACAGGTGATGACTTCACCACCACCTCAAACGAGTATCAACCTTACAGTCAAAAAGTTTATGACCCAACCTCTCCTTCCATTGCACAATCATACCAATCGTATTATAGCATCATCAATAATTGCAATTATTTATTGAGTAAAATTCCTTCCATTAAAACTACCTCTGGCACCGACTCCACATTGAAAGCTAGAGAAGAAGGTGAGATTCGTTTTTTTAGGGCTTTTGCTTATTTCGATTTGGTAAGGCTTTTTGGTGAAGTACCCATCAGGACGGTGCCTACTAACATTAATACTAACTTTTACATAGCCCGCTCTAAGGTTGATTCTGTTTATGCACTAATATTCTCTGACCTTAAAATTGCAGCAACTAATCTTCCCTACAAAAGCACTTTCGATGGCATTGGTTTTACAAACAAAGGAGCTACTCAAGCCTTGCAATCTTTGGCTTATTTAACTTATGGCAATTATTTAGATAATAATGGTCGAACAGCAAAGGCCGCATTCACTACCGCAGATAGTTGTGCCACAGTGGTTATTAAAAGTGGTGGATATAGTTTATTTTCTAACTATGCTGACCTCTGGAATGTAGATAATGAATCTACAGCTTATGGCACAGAAGTTATATTTGGCATCAGGTTCACCCGCGACAATATTGTTTCGGGTGGTTCGGCTCTTGGTTCTCAACTTCCTCAACTTTTCATGCCTAGCAATATGGGGGGCGTCACTGGCAATCCTGTTAAAAATGCTTTAGGTGCTTATGGTTCAGGTAGTGGCAACTATCGTGTTCAGCCTTGGTTTTATAATTATTGCTTATCTGGCGATTATGTTAATGATTACCGTGGAGATGTTACTTTTATAACCTCTTGGGCAAAAACGCCAGGTTCTGGCACTAAGTATGTCTCTTTTCCTGCCATTCCATCTACCAAAACAGATACTGTTCCTTTTCAAACACCTTTCATTAAAAAGTACATAGACAGCAAAGGACTTGATGCGGCAAACCACGAAAATGACTTCTTTTTTCTGCGTTTACCTGAGGTTTATTTGATACGGGCAGAAGCCGAAAATGAAATGTATGCCGGTCCTAGTGGTGCGCCTAATGCTTTGAAAGATATAAACGTGTTGAGAAAAAGAGCTAGAAATGCCAACTTAATTAGTCCGAGATTAACACCTTTAGATGTGCCATCAGGTCTTTCTCAAAATGATTTCCGTAAAAAAATATTTGATGAGAGAGGATTGGAATTTATTGGTGAAGGCAAGCGTTGGTTCGATTTAGTTCGTATGAAAGGACCTGATGGTACAGGAACGATGTACCAATATCAGTTTAGCGATTATATTCCCAATCAGGTGCCAATTGGATTGCCGGTGTATGATAAAGTTGCTAAAACTTGGAGTGAAGGTTTGATCGATGCTACTACTGTTGTGCCTTATGATAGCAAATATTTGCTGTTCCCAATTCCACAAGCTGAACGTGACTTAAACAGTAAATTAACACAGAATAAGGGATGGGGGCAATAGTTGTTAGTTGTTAGTTGTTAGTGATTAGTTGTTAGTTGTTAGTTGTTAGTTGTTAGTGATTAGTGATTAGTGGTTAGTTTTTTTGCAAATAGGATTTAAACTTGAAATAAGGTGTTTCTTTTTTGGAATAAGAGGTTTCTTTTTTGGAATAAGAGGTTTCTTATTTGGAATAAGAGGTCTCTTATTTGGAATAAGAGGTCTCATATTTGGAATAAGGTGTTTCTTATTTGGAAAAAGAGGTTTCTTTTTTAGAATAAGAGGTTTCATATTTGGAATAAGGTGTTTCTTATTTAGAAAAAGAGGTCTCTTATTTAACGTTCTAAGTTTCATTCCGAATGTCTCATCTGGCGCACCAGAAAAAAATGTGAATGACGTGTGGGGCTATGATTTGGTAACTTTTTGTAAGTTGCCAAATCTAACGGACAGAGACTTGCCACATTTAGATTTACCAACTTCTGAAAAGTTGGCAAATCAGGGACATATAAACCCACGTCATTGTAAAGAAATGCTGTTGGTTTTGGTGTTGTTGTCATTCCGTAGGAATCTATTAGAATGTGTTGAACTCAATGCCTGTAAGAGATTCCTTCGGAAATACAAATGATTTCCGTTACTAAACACGTCATCGTTAGATTATTGTTCCAACAAAATTGATTCGAGTGAACAAATTATATATTTTATTGCTCATTGTTTTAATCCCTTTTTTAAGTGATGCCCAATCCTTTTTTACTACCCCAATTGCTACTTTCATAGAAAAACCTTCCGAAAAAATAATAGACCTTTCGTTTAATAATACACCTGTCGATTCTCTTCAATTAGCCATTAATAATACCCGCTTAAAGTATCCTAGTAACATAATCAGACTAACTGTTTCAGGCAGTTTTCTCATTAAAAATATGCCAATTACCTTATCAAGTAAGATGTTGCTGATATTGAATTATGCAAAGGTTTTGGCGGATAATAATACCACTGCCACTTCCTTAATAGCCGTTCCAAACGATACAATGGTGTCCATTTTTGCAGTAGGCACAGCCATTTTGGATGGGGGGAATCATACTATCATTGGCATCAACGCAACAACCTCTGGCAAAATCCATATTGACGGATTAACCATTCAGAACTGTAAAAAAGGAGGTGTTTACTATGTTGGTCGTGGGGCAAATGTGTATGCAGATGCTGGCTCAGTAACTCGTTGCACCATTGCCAACTGTGGTGCGGTAGGCATTTCATTCAATAATGCGTTCAATTTTGTCTGCACTGATAACAGTATTAAAAACGCCACATTGGGCATTCATGTTAATGGAAATTATGCAGCTATCACAAACAACACGATTATCAAATGCACCACTGGATTAGAGTCTGTTTCGCAATTTGAAGCCATCACTTTTAATACCGTTGATAGCTGCACAACAGGCATCAATTTGACTACCGCCTCTACCGAAACCCTCGTTTCTTATAATAAAATTCGTAGTAACACCATCGGTTTATTAATCAATAGTACAAAGGATAGAATCTATTATAACGACTGTAAAAACACGGCAAACGTGGCGGGTAGTGGAAGCAATAACTACCTTTTTGGCAATTTGGGCGTAAATAAAATTGATGGAAGCAATAGTGGTTGCATATATTTTAATCCCCCAACTATCGGCTATCAGCATAATAATGTGGTGAAGTTTGGGATGGGAAGGCAAGACATTACCATTAAAGACACCACCCTGAAATCAGTAAGGAGTATCGTTGATAAATTTCATAATTTATACCCAACAGATGTGTTGGTTATTCATTTAAATGGAACTTTCACCACTACTTCTGCTTCCGATTCTTTACTAGTTCTCGATGATGAATGTTATTTATTGAAAGGCAGCATCAATGGAAAAGATTCTTGTGGCACGGTACTCTATTTTGGGAGTGGCATAACCTCTTCATTTTCTGGAGGCACTATTGATTGTAATGGAATTGATGGTAAAAACGCAGCCCTATTTATTACTGGAACTGCCAACGTAATTCTGGATAGCATTACGCTTCTTAATACCGCATCGCAGGGAATTACGAAAAGAAACAGCTTTTCTCCAACATATATCAGGGCATGCACCGTAAACAATTGTAACGGAAGATGTATATGGGAAGTAGCGGGTAGTAGGCTTTTTGCGGTGGGCAACACTGTTTTGAATGGTGTGAAAGATGGAATTGACCTCGATGCGTTTTCATCAAATTCTGTTGTAATGAACAACTATGCATCAGGAAATCAGCGCAATGGGGTGTTTATAGAAGAAGGGGCAAATCTGCACATTGTACAGGGAAATACGCTTACAGGGAATGCCTACATAGGAATCCAGTTTTATAATTTAGAAGTAGGTAACCAATATTCTTCTAAATGCTTGGTGGCAGAAAATGTTTGTACCAACAACAATAGGGGGATTTCAGTAAGTGCTTTATCGGCTGATAGAGCAACCATCGATAACAATATCTTCAACAATGTTTGCACTAATAATACCGATGTTGGTATTGGTGGTTTTTATAATGGCACAACTACATACAATAATTACACAGCCTTGAATCTACTTCAAAACAATACTAATGGTTCGTTTTATAGCAAGGCAAATTTTACTAATAACTATGTTTGGAATATGCTTGCCAACCCCAAGTTGTTACCTATTAATTTCATTTCATTCAATGGAAAAGAAGTAGGGGATGCCATTCAGCTTAATTGGGGAATTGCTTCTACTGATAATATTGTTCTATGTCAAATAGAAAGGTCAAATGATGGAATGAGTTTTTATAAGATTGGAGAAGTTGCTTCATCGGTAAAGGATACTTACGTTTATCTTGATGCTAATCCTTTCATTGGCAATAATTACTACAGAATAAAAGCCATCCGAATTGATGGGAAAGTTACTTATTCTACAATAGAAGGTTTTACGGTTAATCCATCAAACAATATTAAAGTAAAATGTTTTCAACCTACGAATCAGTTGTTGAGTGTAACAATAGTAGATAATGAAGTTTTTAATAGGGTTGAAATACAACTGTATGATTTGAAAGGAAAAAGAATTTGTGGTGCTGAATACAACAACCTTCATTCGTTGCAATTCAGTAAAACAATTCAACTTCCTTCGGTTAGTAAAGGCGTATATATTCTTTCCGTAAAAACGGATAAGGGTAGTGTTGCAAAGGAAGTTATACTTAAATAAGATGCAGGTTGCATGTTACAGGATGCAGGTTGCCGGTTTCCAGTTTCCAGTTTCAAGTACCTGTAACCTGTAACCAGTTACTAGTAACCAGTAACTAGTAACCAGTAACCAGTAACCAGTAACCTGTTACTAGTAACCAGTAACCAGTAACCAGTAACCTGTAACTTGTAACCGGTAACCACATAAATAAACAATGATGATAAAAAAGTTATTAGTAGTAGGAGTTTCGCTGTTGCCCTTATTGGGCTTTTCACAAAGTATTTATAAGCTGCCCAAAATGTCATTCATTCAAAAGGCAGGGGAAACCGTGACTGATATTGAAATTAAGAATAAGTCGATTGAGGAAGTACAAGCTGCTATAGATAAAGCCCATAGCCAAAGCGACATATTGAGGGTAACACTTACTGGCAGTTTTACGGTTACTAAAGCACCGCTGAAATTGGCAAACAAAACAATACTATTCCTAAATAATGCAACCATCAAAGCAGGAAATGATGCCACAGCCCATGTGTTATTATCTATAGAAGATGCTCAGTATATTTCTATCAGTTCTACTGGTGGTGGGGTTTTGGATGGTAATAATAAAAAGATTACGGCTATTGGTGTTGGTAATGCTGGTAAGACCCACATTGATAACTTAACCATTAAAGGTTGTAAGGATGGAGGTTTAGTTTACTTTGGAAGAGGAATGAAGGAGTATGCAGATGCAGGTTCCATTACTCGATGCGCCATCAAGGATTGTGGTGAAGTAGGCATCACCATCGAGAATTCATTCAACTTTATTTGTGAGGATAATGAAATAACAAATGCAATCAGGGGCATCTACCTAAATGCAGATAATGCAGCTATCGTAAATAATAGAATAAGCTTTTGCAAAACTGGCATCAGGTCTTTAGCCCAATATGATGCCATTGCCTACAATAGTGTTTCCAACTGTGGCACGGCAGTTCAGTTGGATAGTACTTGCTTGGAAACCTTTGTTGGGAATAATATTGTGAAGAATAATGGTGTAGGCTTCAACCTGAATAGTATTAAAGCTAGGGTTTACAACAACGACTGCGATAACCGTATTGAGGTTTTGGGTAAAGGTTCTGCAAATCAATTGTATGCCAATAAAGGTATCTCCATTACAGAAGGAAACAATGAAGGCTGCGATTATTTCAATCCGCCATTGTTGGGCAATATGCACAACGACCTCATCAAACTTGGCATTGGAAGGTGGGACATTACCATAAAAGATACTCTATTAAAAGATGTTAGATCCATCATCGATAAAGCACATAAGGCACATGTAAACGATATTTTGGTGGTGCATTTAAACGGTACATTCACTACTTCTGGCGAAACTGATTCGCTGAAAGTGTTGGATAATGAGTGTATCCTACTAAATGGAATTATCAATGGCACGGGGAGTGTAGGCAAATTAGTTTGCTTTCAAGGTAGCATCACGTCCTCTTTTTCTGGTGGTACCATTGATGGAAACGGTACAAATGGCGATGCTTCCTTGGTGTACATTACAGGTGCAGCCAACGTTATTTTGGATAGTGTACGGGTAATTAATAGTAAGCACCAAGGCATCACCAAACGAAATAGCCATTCGCCTACATACATAAGAGGTTGCACCGTGGAATTTGGCAGTAGAGGCATCTGGCAATTGGCTGCCGACAGGTTATTTGCCTTTGAAAACAGGGCTACAAAGGGTTTGATGGATGGGATAGACTTAGATGCTTACACCACTAACTCTGTAGTGATGAATAATTACAGTTGCAACAATAGAAGGCATGGGGTATTTATTGAGGAAGGTGCAAATGGACATATTGTGCTAAACAACACCCTCGATAGCAATAGCACAGGTGTTGCATTCTTTAACTTAGAAGTAAATAATAAACACAGTTCTCGTAACCTAGTGGCTAATAATCTTTGCCGTTGGAACAATCGTGGCATTCAGGTAAATGCAGCTAGTGAAGAAAAATCAACTAGAGATAATACGATGTTTAATAATGTTTGCACCAACAACCTTGATGCAGGTATTGGTGGTTATTATGGTGGACCAAAAACGACCAACAATTACAATGCAATGAATGTGGTAAGCAATAATGCCATAGGTTCTTTTTCGGATAGGGTTAAAATGGAAGATAATACTGTTTGGAACTGTCTTGCTTCCAATACTACGCTACCTGCAGAGCTTACTGCGGTGGTAGCCAAAGCAACGTCCAATGGAATTACATTAAATTGGGGAACACTTGCTGAAAACCAAGCAAAAAGTTTTGAAGTAGAACGCTCGTTAACCATGAACAAATATGCTACGGTGGCAACAGTAAAAGCGGCAGGAATGTCTACATCTAAACAGAAATATTCTTTTACAGATTCTACGGCACCAAGGGGGATTGTGTTCTACAAAATAAAGACTGTTGATACTAAAGGAAACGTCTATTATTCAAACATCATCCCGGTAGAAAACAGGGTAGATACTGCTTTCGATATTCAATTTACTAACCTAAAGAATTGGTCGTTTCAAGTAAATGTAAATGCAAAGAAAAGTTTCAATGCCATCAATATTCAGTTGTTCGATCTTAATGGGACGCAGTTGTATAAAGAAGATTTTACTACTAATGGTGCTACAGACTTTATGCAAGTAATTAAAGTACCCAACATTCTAACGGGCACTTACATCCTTTATGGAAAGACTGCCTTTGGCGACTGTATGAAGAAGGTGTATATATCGAGGTACTAGGTTTTAAGTCGTAAGTCGTAAGTCGTAAGTTGAAAGTCGTAAGTCAAAAGTTGAAAGTGATTAGTTAGAATTTAGATAAATATTAAACTACTTGTTTTCACAGAAGTGAATAGCAAATAATTAAAATCCAAAATTCAAAACAAACAAATAAAGATTGCGCAATGAAGAGACAAATTGTTTGGATAGTATATTTCTTTCTGCCCATATTTATTTATGGGCAGACGCTATTTACGCCACCCACTATGGGTTTTATTCATAGCCCTTCAGAAGCAATTACTAACCTGTCTTTCAATAGCACCTCTCTGAGTTCAGTACAATCGGCTATTGACGATGCAAGAAATACTTACCCCAATAACATCCTTCGCATTACTCTTTCTGGCACGTTCACGGTAGCCGAAGTTCCTTTAAAATTGAGTAACTACACTTTATTGTTCTTGAATAATGCAACCATCCTAGCCAACAATTCCACAACCGCTACTGCTATGATAAGTGTAAGTAATGCCCAATATGTAAGCATTGGTTCTACTGGAGGTGGGTTGTTAGATGGAAATAATGCTAACCTAAAAGCCATCGAAATCAATACTTGTGGTAAGACGCACATCGATAACCTAACGATTAAAAACTGTACCAATGGAGGCGTTTCCTATAGTGGAAATGGGCAAAGTGTTTATGCAGATGCAGGTTCTGTTACGCGTTGCAATATCTCTAATTGTACCACCTATGCCATTGCCTACAGAAATGTATTCCATTTTGTTTGCACAGATAATACCCTTCAGAGTAATGGTATTGGCATTGCCATCAATGGTAATAATTCGGTAGTTGCCAATAATACTATTACCCAATGTACTACGGGTATTGTTGATAGCTCGCAATATGAAGCCATTACCTATAATTCTATTACTAATTGCACAACAGGTATTAACCTAGTAGGAACATCGCTAGAAACTTTTGTTTCTCATAATACCATCAATACAAACAATGCAGGATTAACAGTAAATAGTACCAAGGCACGCATTTACTACAATAACTGCAATAACACAACCGAGGTGCAGGGCGGAGGTACAAACAATCAGTTGTTTTGCAACATCGGTATCACTTCCGCGGAGGGCAATGTTTCTGGATGTAGCTATTTTAATCCACCGCTAAAAAGCAATATGCACAATGACCTTATCAAAATTGGGAAGGGAAGGTATGATATTAATATTGGCTCCCTCAGTTTAGGAATGTTACGTTGTGTGATGGATATGATTCATGGTAGTCAGCCCAATGCGGTAATTGTTGCCCATCTGAGTGGCACTTTTACCGCAGAAAGCAGTACCGATTCTTTTCTGGTTAAAGAAGATGAATGCATCCTTCTCAACGGCACTTTCAATGGAAATGTAAGTTGTGGCACAATGGTAAACTTTAGCGGTAGCCTTACTTCTTCGTTTTCTGGGGGAACCATCGACGGACAAACTACTAATGGTACAAAAGGATTGGTTTACATTGCTGGTTCAGCCAATGCTGTTTTAGATGCCGTTTTCATTTCTAATAGTGCCACTCAGGGGATATTTAAACAAAATAGTACAGTTCCTACCTACATACAGGGTTGTACCCTAAGTAATTGTGGCTTTAGAGGAATATGGAGTCTTGCTTCTAGCCGTTTGTATGCATTAGAAAACAATGTTTCTTCTAGTGTAAAAGACGGGATAGACTTAGATGCATTTAGTACTAAAGCCATTTTAATTAAAAACACATGCAACAATAATAAGCGCAATGGCGTGTTTATAGAAGAAGGGGCAAGTGGACATTTAGTAATGGCAAATACGTTAAATAGTAATGCTACAGCAGGTGTTGAGTTGTATAATCTGAATGTAGATAATGCCAATTCCTCACAAAACTTGTTGGTATATAATAGTTGTTCATCCAACAACCGTGGAATAATGCTAAATGCGGCGGCAGCTACTAAGGCAACCATAAATAATACTTTGTTTAATAATACTTGTTCGAATAATATGGATGTTGGGGTGGGTGGATACTACAATGCCACCAATACTTACAACAACTATAACGCATTTATGAACATACAGAATAACACAAACGGCTCCTATTATTCTGCTAGAGATTACACATTGAATTACGATTGGAATATGTATTAAGTGGGGATTATATCATTACCACAATAATTAAAATAAGAAATTTATGATGAAAAGTCTTCGTTTACTTGCCTTTTTACTGCTGTTTTCCTTTGGGGTAAAAGCGCAAGTTGTAAGAACGTTTTTAGATAGAACGGTAAAGGAAGGTTTTCTATCTATCAGCTTTGAGGTTCAAACTCCTACTAAAAAGGATTCCATTTATTGGTTCTATTTGAATGGGTTGAATGGGAAAAAGGTAGTACGACTTTCTTTAAATCCTGATGGAACATTGGGGTTATATGCTGGGGGCAAGCAATTTTTAGCACCCACTAAGCCCAAGCATAACTACCTGATTAGTATTGGTGTCGATTTCGACAAAAAGCAAGTGCAAGCCATGTATGGTGCCGATTCTGCCAATATGATCAATTGGACAGATGCAGAACTTACTTATGATGATTATGCTGCTACCGAGGCTTCACTTATTCAGACGGTTGGTTTGCCATTAAAAAATCTTAAAGTAAAACTGCCTGAAACAACGATAACCAAGAAGGAAGATATTTGGAATGGACTCAAAGAATGGGAAATTGCTAAGTATAAGTCTTGGGTAGCCACTTTGCCCGAAGATCAGTTTGAATGGGAAATGTTGTTACAGCAACACCTTGGCTCTTTCTATTTTCCTCACTATGTAAGAGATAGGAATAAAGGCAAATATTCTTTGACAGAACCTGGTGATTGGGGCTTTGTGCAGGATGAACTTTCGTTGGCTCGTATTCTTTTGATAGGCGATTCTATTTCACGCAGTTATACTGATTCCACGCGTAAAAGGTTAGTGGGGGTTGCCAATGTGCATCGTGCACCTGCCAATTGTGGTCCTGCTACTGCTGGGGTTAAATATTTGGATAGTTGGCTTGGTAAGAAACCTTGGGATATCATAACGTTCAATTTTGGTATCCATGATTCAAAGAATTCTATGGCTACCTATAGGGCAAATTTGCAAAAGGTGGTAGAAAGATTAAAGGCTACAAAGGCTTCGCTTATCTGGATAAGAACAACCCCTTTGTACGATAAAGAAACAGGAATTGATAAAACTGCAGAAGTGAACCGTATTGCAGATTCCATGATGCAGTCTAATCATATACGTATTTGTGATGTTGCAGGAGCTGTAATGAAAGACACTGCATATAAAAGCTATTATTTAGATGGCGTACATTTCAACAACAAAGGAATCTCCTTAATGGCTGAGGCCGTTGCTAAATCACTCAAAGAAGCATTGGAGGAAAAGAAAAAGAAATAGATGCCTGTATTAATAACTGACAACTAACCTAAACATTAAGAGAAGCATTTCCAAGTGGCGATAATGATACGGCGACCTGTTTTGGTAAATGCCTCAAAATCGCATACTCTGCACAATGACAGTTATTTATTAATAGGCTTTCAAGTTATCTGATTCTATTTCCATTACCTCACCTTTCTGTTTTAAGATAGCTACTCCATTTTCTTTTGCAAATTCTTCAAGTTCATTATAAAACGAAAAACTGGCAATACCTAGGTAAAACTTGTGATTAGAATAAATAGGAAACAACTTCTTAAAACTTTCAACTTGCTTTATTATCAATTTCTCTACATCACTTTTATGTGCTTTGTATTTGCACTCTATCAATGCAATATTTTCTCCGTTATACATTACTATATCAAACTCTCCTTGTCCACGTTTAGATTTTGGTGTAAAGTTTTTAACAATGGTATCATACCCTATGCCACCCAGTTCCGGTTTATCCAACAATGAATTATAAAAATAATCCTCCGCATTCGAGCGATTGTTATCTGAAATATTGCCCAATCGGATACCAATTCTTTCTAAACTTGCATCAGTCTTTGCCATTTGTGCATCAGTTCTCGCCATTTGCGCCTCAGTTCTTGCAAACTGTTCATCAGTTTTTGCCATTTGTGCATCCGTTCTTTTCTGTAGTGCAGCATTTTCTGCTTGAGTAACCGCTATTTTATCAAATATTGTGTTTAATTCACTCGTTGTCATCTTTTTCTATTTCTACAAATATACCTTTTCCTTACAAGAGGTAGTCTTAAACAAAAGTGCAGCTACCACTTTCAAGTAGTAACTGCACTTTTTTATATCAGCATATTCCAATTAAAAACTGGTTCGGCTAATAAGCAAGAGCAACCAGCTTGGCTGAACACTAGCACTATAGAGCGTAATTATTTAGCAATAAGTAACACTCAGGCACAGGTCAGAGACTCTGCGCTAGTTGCCTATTTTGGGAAAGACCTGAGTTAGATTGGTAACTGCTAAAATATACTCAACTCACATTTTGCAACTCAACACGCCACAGGCCATGCACTAGCCCTTGTAGATATTAGCGACTGATGCGGACTTGCTGGGACTATCTGGGAGCTAGTGAAAGGTTCTTTACAGTTATTTAAAAATTTATCGTTGTTTTGTTGCTTGCTAGACTTAGTTTAGCAGAAATAATTACTTTATGAATGTTGTCTCTTTTTTTGCGGGTGCTGGCGGTCTCGATTTAGGCTTCGAAAATGCAGGATTCAATGTTCGATGGGCGAATGAATACGATAAAGACATCTGGGAAACATACGAAAAAAACCATACTAAATCTAAACTTGATCGTAGAAGCATCGTTAATATACCTTCAAGTGAGGTTCCAGATTGTGATGGCATTATCGGTGGGCCTCCTTGTCAAAGTTGGAGTGAGGCTGGGTCTAAAAGAGGTATTACTGATAAGCGAGGTCAATTATTTTATGAGTTTATGCGGATTCTTGCAGATAAAAAGCCGAAGTTCTTTCTTGCAGAAAATGTATCTGGGATGCTTTTACCAGCACACAAAACAAATTAAAATATGAATTCAATAACTTTTCAATCTACAAAGTACAAATCAAGAGAAATACAATTATCTGCTTTTGGGGATGTATTAATTTCCACTACTACGCTTAACAGGAATTTATTTGATAAAAATGATTGTTATGTTAATGATGAGGCGTGTGTTATTGATGAGCAAATATTCTATTTTGTAGAAGAAAATGAAATAACCTTACCTGAAAAGTCGTTAAAGAAGCTGTTACTTAAACAAATAAAATGATTACTTACCAATTTTTCCCAAGATCTCAAGGAATTACCAAAGAAATACAATCTGTAATTTCTTGTTTTCAATTAGAATACAATAAAATAAAATCACCTGATTTTAATCTTTCAAGTAATGAAGTATTAGAAACAATCCGACCTCACCTCGAAGAGATTGGATTTGTGTGTGAAACTGGTAAATCGAAGGATCAGAAAATAAGTGTTCCAGTTTTATTTGGGTTTGATAATAGAATTGACAAGGCATTTAATGCTGATGCAGTAAGTGCTGATGGAAAAATCGTTATTGAAATTGAAGCGGGCAGGGCAACAGAAAACAATCAATTCCTTAAAGATGTATTTCAAGCTTGTATGATGTTTGAAGTAGAGTATCTTGTGATTGTTGTAAGAAAGGTCTATCGTAAGCATAAAGATTTTGAAATCATACATACCTTCTTGGAAACTCTTTATATATCAAATCGTCTTCATCTACCCCTCAAAGGGATTCTTCTAATAGGCTATTAAATGATGGGAGCGTAAGGGATTGCAGTGAAAATCCTTTTTGCTGCCCTGAGCAAAAAGATTGTAACGAAAAGCCCGACCCGAAGGGATACGCCCAAATAATTCAACGAAACAGAGCAAGGTCTTTATAGCTTGAATGCAAGTTTCGCTGTTAATTTCTTAATTGATTTAGAGCCTCGTTTGTCAAATGGAATAGATTCAAACGACGTTTTGCAACTGGAGATTGTTTCTGACAAACAAGGTCAGCTTGGAGACGTTAGGGATGTTTTAGCAATAAGGTCATCTCAAAAATGGGAAATAGGAATCTCTGCAAAAAATAACCACAGGGCAGTCAAGCACTCCCGGCTTTCAAATGAAATAAACTTTGGGGAGAAATGGTTGGGTTTTACTTGCTCAGCTACTTACTTTGAAGAAATAAAGCCAATATTTGATAGCTTGGCAAAATTGAGAACAGCCAGCAAAGCAAAGCAAAAGTGGGATACTCTTGGCGATTACCATACATCGGTTTATGTACCGGTATTAGATGCCTTTAAAAAAGAGTTGCTTCAATTAGATAAAGAAAACCCTGGTATTGTTGCAGAAAAACTGGTTGAATATTTAATAGGAAATCAGGATTTTTACAAAGTAATTAAGGGTAAAAATAAGGTTGAAATACAAGCCTATAATTTACACGGAACTTTAAATCTTCCTTTTGAAAACATTAAACCTAAATTAAAAATACAAAAGCTAAAGCTTCCAAATAGACTAATAGAAATTGTTTACCAAGACAATTCTCAAACAACATTATTAGTATCCTTAACAGAAGGATGGCAAATTTCATTTAGGATACATAATGCCAGTTCTAGGATTGAACCTTCGTTAAAATTCATTATTAATTTAGTATCGACTCCTCGTAGTCTTTTCACAAATCATTTGTCATTGGGATAGTGTATCACTCCCGGCTAGCTAACGTCACTCACCAAATATACACAAGGCTTTTGCACGTTTTTCACGTGTTTATTCCCCGCTAGCGCATTATGACGTTATACGGACTCATTACCAATCATCCCCTTCCAAAAATAAATCCTCCATTAATTTACCCAAATTCTAGTCCCCTCATTTTTAGCACCATTCAATTTACTATAAATTATGCGTGCCA
Organism: Chitinophagaceae bacterium; assembly: GCA_947447825.1. Lineage (GTDB taxonomy): Bacteria > Bacteroidota > Bacteroidia > Chitinophagales > Chitinophagaceae > Parasediminibacterium. The sequence continues at coordinate 20,795 of CANFLL010000028.1, forward strand.
ACTTTTCTAAACAACCCTAATTTGTACCAATTAAGGTATATCTATTTTCGGGGACACCCTCATTTGTGGCAATTAAGGTGTCCATAATTTGGGGGAGGCACTAAAATGCACAAATTATAGTGTCTCCATTTTCGGGGACTGACTAATTAGCACAAATACATGTGTCCCAGTTTTAGGAGACACATTTATTTGTACCAATTCATGTGTCCCCGAATTGGCTAGCCTCTCATTTGCACCAATTAACGTGTCCCAGTTTTAATGATGCCTATAATTTGTACAAATTAAGGTGTCCCCAATTTTGGGGACTGACATATTTGTACAAAATTGGGCATGTCCAAAACTTAGAGAGGGGAGAATGGTATTGCTTTTACCTTCTCCATAATCTTTGCCTCATTGCGAGGCACGAAACAACCTTTTTTAAATTATTGGATTTATGAAAAAGGTTGCTTCTTGCCTCGCAATGACGGCGAGATAGAAGCTATTTTAGTAATTAAAATATTTATTTTTCGCTTTTGTTCTAATTACCCCATTACTAACTTTCAATACCCTAATTTTACTAAATCAAATTATCTAGATAAGGAAGACAACTATACCTGCCCCCTCATTTTCCTAGTTTCATAGACAGTAACAAAGCATTTAATCATTTTTAAATTATCGGTCATGGCAAAGAAACCATTGGGGTTGTTCGTTAATCGTTTTGAAGTTTGTACAAGAGGAAATTTTACTGCCGCATCGGCATTTGGGTTACAACATACCCAAAGTTTGTTTGCAGATAGCACCACATCGCCAGTTGCGTTGTTATGCTACAACAATGTGAAACCAAAATATGATGACTTCGAGGCTGCAAGGGTGGCACAATCTAGCCAATCGGGCATACAAGGTGGTGATGTGCTTACGTTTAAACAAATATTGGATGGTATGCCAATAGATGTGGAAAAATGGCAAACAGATATAAAACTGGTGTATGCCGAAGGTAGTGTGAAGTTTAAAAAGATGTTTCCAAAAGGAAAACTAACATTGAATAGTGGTAAGCAACAAAACCGGGTAAACGCTGTGAAAACATTAATTGTTACTATTGGCACCGACGCAAGCCTTACTGTTGTAAAAGCTATAATTCAAACTTTTTACAACAAAATGCTTACTGCTTACGCTATTAAAGGAACATCAAAAGAATCTACTATTACTGATAGTACTACCATAGAAACTAAACGTATTGCCATGTGCGATGAAATAGAAGGTAACTATGGTATATTGATAACTGATAATAAGACTAACCCAACTTTGGCAGCGAAGTACTTTGACGAAGATTGGATGACAAACAGATTGCAGATGAGTTTTAACTTAAAAGTGAAAATATTAGATACCAAAAATGCCATTAACCGTACTTACGCTAAACCGTTAACACAGAAATTTCATATTGTAAACAGAACCAATACTATAGAAAAAGTGTTTTTATCGGCTACAAGAAAAGGTTTGATTGGGCTGATATTTGTAACTATTCCTCCAAATAGCGATGCCATTTATAATTTGAGTGACATGGGAGACAATGCCACCCAGAAATTTTTGAACGTTCAAAATACTGATGATAAACTAAAAGCAGATTTAACCATTAGGGTACTGTAATGTATATATTTGATATTAGCTTAAGAAACTTGGCTAAAAAGAAAGCGGCTGTTAAGAATGTGATACTTCTGAACAGCCGCTTTTTTATTAGAGCTCTTCGACAATTGCTTTGTGATAAAAAAGAGTGGCTTCTATTTGTTTTCTCTGTTTTTTTTCTGTGTCTTCTGTGGCAATAATTTTATCCAATTATGTAGAATTTCTTTGCCACTGAGGTAACAGAAAAAGAGGGAAAATGTATTTCCGAAGAGGTCTATTACATACTTTATACTCATCATTCTACAATAAAACCATTTGTTTCACTTGCTAGAACTAACAGAACCGAGTTGAAATAATTTTACCTTGTACTCCATAAGCTTCTTTCAAATGTATAACTATTTACATTCCCACGCACATATGAAGTATAAATTTAGAATTGTCATTTGTCTATTGCTTGCTTTTTTCCTCACTAAGTTTTCTTATGCTCAGAATGAAGCAGCAATGACAAGTGAACACAAGATGCAATGGTGGCGAGAAGCAAAATTCGGCATGTTTATCCATTGGGGTATTTATTCGGTTCCCGCAGGTAAATATGTTTGGAATCTACCTGATGGAAAATATAAGGAAGACATTACCCAAGGGGAATGGATTATGAACCGTTGTAAAATTCCAGTAGCTGAATACCGAAAATATGCAGAACATTTTAACCCAATAAAGTTTAACGCCGAACAATGGGTACTTACTGCCAAAGCTGCTGGGCAGAAATATATAGTGATTACCGCAAAGCATCATGATGGTTTTGCGATGTTTAAATCGGAGACAAGCAATTATAATATTTATGATGCCACACCCTTTAAACGAGATCCTTTAAGAGAATTGGCAGATGCTTGTAGGAAGTATGGGATGAAGCTTGGCTTTTATTATTCGCAAGCACAAGATTGGGGACATAAAGGTGGCGCACCCAACAAATGGCATTGGGATAAGGATGTTCAGGATGGATCGATGGATGCCTACATAGATAGCATTGCAGCACCGCAGGTAAAAGAAATATTAACTAAATATGGTGATGTGGCGGTGCTTTGGTGGGATACACCCAAAGATATGACACCCGAATTGGCTAATAAACTAGACGCGATTACTAAACAACACCCAAGCCTAATAACCAATAATAGATTGGGTGGTGGCATAAGAGGAGACCTTGAAACTCCAGAACAATACATTCCAGCATCGGGATACCCTGCCAGAAACTGGGAAGTATGTATGACGGTGAATGAACATTGGGGCTATAATGCCTACGATGATAATTGGAAAAGCACCAAGGAATTACTGCGTAAACTGATTGACATTGTAAGTAAGGGTGGCAATTTCTTACTGAATGTAGGGCCGACGGCGGAGGGTATCATCCCACAAGTTTGTGTAAATACTTTGAAAGAGATGGGAGATTGGTTGAAGATAAATGGAGAATCTATTTATGGTACTACGGCTAATCCTTTCGATTATCTTTCTTGGGGGAGGGCTACCCGAAAAGGACAGAAAGTGTATATTCATGTGTTTGATTGGCCAAAGAATGGGCAGTTGAATGTTCCATTTGCCAACACGGTAACTAAGGCATACTTGCTTGAGGATACTACTACACTATTGTCAATTAAAAAAGAAGGGAGCAAGTTGGTAGTTACAGTACCTAAGATTGCCCCAGATAAAATTGCCTCTGTAGTTGTTTTAGAGTTTAAAGGCGAGCCAACTGTTTTGCCTAAACTTACAGAAGGAGCTAATGCCAATGCCACCTCTGAGTTAGATACTGCCCATGGCATCAACAAAATATTTAGCACCAACCCCAAAGACTTTTATTCCGCAGGAAAAGACCAAAAGGAAACTACAATAGAATTGGATTTGAAAAAGCCTCAGCAAGTAGCAGGCATCATGCTTGCCGAACCTTGGCGTGCTTGGGAAAACAAAAAACAACAGTTTGTTTTGAGATATAAGAGTGGAGATGAATGGAGAGAAATAATTGAGGGTACTACCAATGGCACTGGCTATACAGAAATGTTTAAGCCTGTAACTGTACAGTATTTACGGTTGGAGTTGAAGAATGATACTGATGCACCAAGATTAAATCAGCTAATGTTGTACAGACCCTATTAGTTTTTAGTAGTTAGTTTTTGGGTTGTAAGAGGTTATTGTCAGTCAATTGCTGTATAGCGTTTCTAAATATGTTCGTATAAACATGAACAACAAAAAAACTTTTCTTCTATGTACTCCTATCATACAATTTGTTTGTATATAGATAAGCGTGCTGCTTAATAAAATGATTTTGATTGCCTTTTGCTCATAATGAATATTAACGATTTATAACTTTCACATCAATTAAAATGGATAATATGAGGTCTTTGCTTGTCAACAATGGTGCTGCCCATAAACTACGCAGCTTGTTTGCCCTTCTATTCATGCTAGGGATAATTAATACAGCTTCGGCAGTAAACAACTACTGGGTAGTGGGTACTGTAAACTTAGCAGGAACTACTTTCTCTTACACTACTGCCCAAATTACTGGTGCCTCTAGTTCTGGTACTACCATCACTTGTGCAAGCACCGCAGGTTTGTATGTAAATGAGGTTTTAAATACTACACTTGTAAGTGGTAGTGGTACTATTGCGTCGGGAACGTACATTCAAAGCATCAATGCCAATGGAACGCAATTTACAGTTAACAATGCACCCACTTCTCTTTCGGGTGCTACAATTACGGTTTCTAGTGCTTTATATACCAATGTTGGGTTAACAACCTTTACAACTACTACAACAGAGGTAACATCGGATGTATTCAACCTTACAACTGCTACTAGTGTTCTAACTACGCAAACCACGGCATCTACATTGGGTGCTGTTGCGCTAACTGCGGGTACTTACAATGCTTCTGTAGGTACTACTAGTGCCGCTACAACCATCTCTGGAGATCTTACCATTGGTAGTGGAGGAACTGTGAATATTAATTCTGGTACAGCCTTATTTGTTAGTGGAAACATTGTAATGACAGGTGGAACTCTTGCAATAGGAACAGGTGTTATAAGAATGTTTAAAAACTTGGCTGGTAATACTACCGCTACAGCACAGGCAAGTGGAACAATAACGGGTTCTGGTACATTTGTATTTGCGGCTACTAGTATATTGGGTTCTGGAAATTCTGTGAACGCAACAACAGGGGCGATAACATTGGGAACTTCTCCTAATCCACAAAAGATAAATGCCAACTTCTCTTCCTCTTCTTCTACAACCAATTTCCAGATTTATACTTATTTGCAAGTTGCAGGCACCACAATTTTGCCTGCAAACTCTAGAATGAAAAACGGAAATGGTGGTACAGCTACTTCCTTATTAGATTTGAATGGGAATTCTTTTTCGTTGGGTAGTTATACTACTGCTACTTCTGGGGCAGGTACTTTGTATGATTTAATAAGGGGTGGTGGAAACAGCTCCCTAGAAATTAGGGGCTCAAGCTTAAATTTGGGTTCTGGTTTGGTGATGGATCAATCAACACCGGGTACTACCAATGCTATTAATTTGATAATGACCAATAATGTTACCCCTGTTAGCAATGCTTCAATAATTAATTCTTTAGTTTTATTAAACAGCGGTTCATATCCATCTGCGCTAACCAATGGTTATGTTTTCTTAAATGGTCAGAATGTAACGGCAGCTACTACTTTTCCTACAGCCTCTGCTACTTCTTATTTTCAGGAGGGCTCCACTGTTTCAAGTGCTGCAACTGGAGGAACAATGACCATTAATGCCCCTTCTACCACATCTACACCAACAGTTATTCCTCTAGGTACTTACAATGCTGCTCAGGTGTACACGCCTGTTTCATTTGCCAATACTACTGGTTCTCCTACTTCTTTTACAGTAAGCGTTGCAACACTTACTGCTGGAAATGTTTTTGGTAACGGATCAGGTACAAACGGCACATTACCATATCAGTGGAATATCACCACCACAGGTGGTACAAATCCTACGGCTCAAATTGCCTTTCAATCCCCTGCTGCAAATTCAGGCTTCACAACCACTGGCGGTGCCACGGCACAGTTGGGGGTTTTGGTAAATGGAACTACTGGTTATGCCAATGTGGTAACAACTAGTACAGCAACTCCTGCACTATTAACCTCTATGACTATTTCTGGTTCTGGACCTTATGTAGCTACTACACCATCTGGTTACGTATTATATAGTAATTCATTATCCAATACTTATGTGATTGGTAATACTGGTGCGGTATTTCCTTTACCTACCCTAACAAATAGTACATTAACCGCAACTGCTACTTTAAATGCAGTTTACACAAGTTCTAGCCCTATTTATTCTATCACAGGTACTAACATAACTACTCTAAGTGCAGCGACTACTTCTTCAGGTGGAGGTTCCACTGGGGTTACTTCTGGCTTTCCTACAGGGGTTACTATCACTAAGTCTAGCGCTACTGCTGGATACTTGGCAGGTACACCATCTGATGCTTCAGGTAGTACTTATAGCGTAGTATTAACAGCTACCAACGTAGCAGGTACTGCCACAGAAACAGTAGCATTAAGTGTAGCTTCAAATCCAACTATTAATAGTGCGCTTACAGCTACTGCCTTAGTGGGTGGAGCTTTCAATTATACTGTTACTGCTTCTGGTGGTGCTAATCAATTCAATGCCGATTTAACGGCTTTGCCTGCTGGTAGTGGCCTGTCTTTTAGTGGTTCGACTATTTCTGCATCTACAATTGCTGCTGGTTCTGCTGGCACTTATAGTATTCCATTGACTGCAACAAATACCAATGCTTCGCCAAACCTTAGCTGTACTTCTTGCCCTACATTGGTATTAACTATTTTGGATGCACCTACCGTATCTGGTATTTCACCATCCACAGGTGCAGTTGATGGTACTAGTTTTACCCTTACAGCAACAGGAACAAACTTTGTTAGTGGTTACTCAACTATCAAGTGGGCAGGGTCTTCAACTGGTGTTACTAGTGTTAATGTAATTGATGCAAGCCATATTTCAGCTACCATTGATCTATCTCTTATTGCTCATACTGTTTCTTCAAATACACCTGCTGTAACTGTAACAAATGCAGGTACTAATAGTCAAGCTACTACTACCCCTGCTACCCCTGCTAGTGTTATTAGTACTTCTAGCCCAACAACCTACACTATTTCTGTTGCTACCCCTACAGTAACTTCTCTTTCTCCTGCGGCTACTGTAGCAGGCGTATTATCAGCTGTAGTTACAGTAACTGGTACCAACTTTATAAGTGGCGTATCGGCAGTAACCTTAGCTGGTTCTACCACAGGTGTTACAACAACTTATGTGAGTGCTACACAATTAACAGCTACTATCTCATCTTCTGTTTTAGGTAGTGCAGGAACACCAAAAATTGGGGTTACAAACACTGGGGCGGGAACTTCTGCTTCTAGTTTAACAGCCTCAAATCCTACTTTCACTATTTATAGTGGTGGTGCTGCTTGGGCATTAACTACCGATGGAACTGCGGTTCAAGCATCAAACCTAACAGCAGTAACGTTAGTAACAGGTACAGGTTCTACCAATATTGTACCTAACAGTACTTCTGCTTATGCCGCTATTACTGCCACAGGTTTAAACTATACCCCTTCTGTAGCCGCAGCATCTCAGTCATGGCCTGCAGATGGACCTACAGGTACTGGTCCAACAGTGAATAATACTACTGGAAATGTATTTAATGGGGTAACAACTACAGCTTCAGTAAATAACATCAGGTACATAGAGTTTGCTGTTACACCAATCAGTGGCAATAACTTTACTGTTAACAATATTACTATACCAATTACCAATAACACAAGCACGGGTTCATTAAGTTATGCAGTTGCGTATTCATTGGATGGTTTCAATACTACTAGTGGTGTTGTATCTATTTCTCCTATTGGGGGAACTGCAATAAGTAATACTGCTGGTTTAAAGAGTGTAAACTTCAATTATACTACTCCATTCATAGTTCCAGATGGTAAAACCTTAAGTGTAAGGGTTATATTTTGGATAAATAAAACTACAGCACAGGCTAGTTCCTATATCACCCTTTCAAATGTAGTTATTGCTGGTACCGTTACTGCCGCATATCCTTCTCCATCTATTACAAGTGCTTTAGGAACTGTACTTGGAGATCAGTCAGTTACTTACACTACAGGTTCTCCTCTATATAAATTTACAGCTAGTAACCCAGTTGGTGCTACAGGTCATACTATTACCTATTCTGCTAGTCCTTCTACTTTTGGTGGTTATACTTTCAATTCTGATGGAACAGTAACTGGTAAATCAACTACCTCCGCTGGTGGTACTTATAATGTTACCTTAACAGCAGATAATAGTAACTTATTCCCTACCTCTACCACCATCAGTTTTGCAATTGACGGTATTCCTTTCGATCCTACTACTACAAGCATTTCTCCAACAACAGCAGTTGTTGATGGTGCTGGTTTTACAATTACCGTAAATGGTACAAACTTCGTAAATGGAAAGACTTCTGTTACTTGGAATGGTACTACATTAGCCACCACAATAGTTAGTGGAACACAAGCAACAGCCACAGTTCCTGCTTCATTATTATTAGGTTCTAGCATTAGTTCAGCAACAGCCAACGTGGGTGTAACTAGTACAGGTGCAAATACGCCTAACTCTAATACCCAGGCTTTCACGATTACTAATATTACCCCGGTGCTCAATGCTATTTCACCTGCTGGTGTAGTTGCAGGAGGAAGTGGGTTTACATTGTCAGTTTACGGAAGTAACTTTACAACTGCTTCTAAAATAACTTGGAATGGTACACAATACACAACAACTTTTGTGAGTACTACGCTTTTAACCGCGGCTATAAACGCTTCGGATATAACGAGTACAGGTACAGTAACAGCGGGTGCAACAAATGTATTCCCTGGTGCGGGGTCACTATCTACCGCTACAACTCAATCATTTATAATAGGAAATGCTACTGCAACTTGGACAACAGCATCGTTAACTCCAAGTTTAGCTGGCAACATCTCTGCAACTACGCCTACTTTAACTGGAATGGTAAGTGGTACTAATAGTGGATTAATTACTTACAGTCAGGCTGGTGGTAATGCTTTCCCTGCTGATGGCTCTACAGCTACACCAAACAGTGCATTTACTGGTTTGGCAGCTTCTCCATCCACAACTTCTACAACCACTGCTGTTAGATCATTAGATTTCATCGTATCCCCTGCCAGTTTAAAGGATATGACCATTTCTGCTGTCTCTGTTCCTGTTTATGCTAGTGGATCTGGTGCTATGGTTTATACTTTAGCATACTCTACTGACGGAACTAACTTCACTAAGATTTCTACAGCCACTAACACCGGTAATTCTGCTGGTGCTGTAACAGTTTACAATACCAATGATATTAGTATTGGAAATGGGTCAACTATGGTTACTAACTATGTATTCCCTACACCAATATCTATCACCAACGGTAATTCTCTAACATTTAGAGTGATACTTTGGAGAAGGTCTAGTTCTACTGGAACTGCTACTGTAAATATTGGTTCTCTCACAGTAGTTGGTAATGTAAGTTCTGTCGCAAAAGCAACTGCACCTTCTATTACTTCATTGTCTGATGACAATCAACAAGTGGATGTATATTTCTCTGAGCCTTCATATAATGGTACATCACCAATTACTTCATATACCTTATATGCTTACGCAAGTGGAAGCTCTACTCCAACTGCTACTTATCCAGTAACTCTAGGGACTGGAACTTTGGCTACCACTCCTTATCACATTTTGGCTACTTCTTTAACAAACAACATCAGCTACACTTTTAAAGTGTCTGCAACTAATGCTTCTGGTGAAGGAACTTTAAGTGCTAGTTCAATTGGCGTTATCCCTTCAAATAACACAACATGGACTGTAACTGGTGGTGTTGGAAGTTGGGATCATGGTGACCCTGACGCAGGAAACCAAAATGCTACAATTAATGGCAACATAACTTTGACAAAGAATTTTAATTGTTTAAAATTAACTGTTGCAAGTGGCGTTACTGTTTCAGTACCTAGTGCATACACATTCACTGTTCAAGGTAACTTATCAAATAATGGTACTATCACAGGAACATTATTATTAAATACTACAGTAGCTCAAACTATTTCTGGTACGGGTACTGTTTATAATGTTACCATCAACAATACTTCTGGAGGAGTTTCTATTACTTCTGGAATAAGCAATAAGTTCAATGTGGCAGGTGTACTTATCCTTAAATCTGGTGTAGTTACCACAAATAGTAATCTTACTTTTAGATCTTTAAGTATTGCAAACTCTGGAACATTGGCACCAATTGACGGTGTAACTAACACTGGTTCTATTTCAGGAAATGTAACCGTTGAACGTTATATTCCTGCTGGTTACCGTGGATATAGAGATTTAGCACCATCCGTTCACAATGCTGGTTCAATATACAATAACTGGCAAGAGGCTGGTAGATTACCAGGAAGCACAGGCTATCAAGCTGGTTATGGTATCTTCATCACTGGCCCTAGTGCAACTCATGCTAATGATGGAACATTTTATGGGTCATCTGCTACTTCGCCTCAACCAGCACCAAATTCATTTGGTTTAGATTACAGCATCAACGGTTCGGCGTCTGCTTTTGCTTACAATAACTCCAATGCTTCTTTCTATTCATTGTATGCTGCTAATAAAATTGATAGCATTTACAATACTACTACTATCAATTTGTATCCTTTCACAGGTTACAGGGTTTTGATAAGAGGTGATAGAAGTTTCAATTTGGCTAATACTGCAATCTCAAATATTTATAATTATGGTTTGCTAATGTATAATCCAACCATATTGCGCGCTACTGGACAGTTAATAACAGGAACAGTTACTTACACTACTTCTGGTGTTAGTACACCGATTACTACAGCTTACGAGTCCATTTCTTATGGATTAAATGCTTCTCCTTACAAGTTTAGTATGGTGGCTAATCCTTATGTAGCTCCTGTGTTATGGGGCGATGGTACCAATACAACAGGCACAAATGCTACAACTGTTTATGGTGCTTCTGGCGGAACTAATGCACACATCAATGCAAGTTATTGGTATATGGATCCTACTTATTCTGCTACTGGTAAATACATTGCTTACAATGCAATTACAGGTTCTAATGCAGTTGTTAATTCTGCATTAGGTAGCAATACTTATTCTGGAACTACTGCTGCTGGTAATGGTTACATTCAAGCAGGTCAAGCAATTTTTGTTCAAAATGCAGCATCAGGTTCTCCAACAGTTGTGTTTACCGAAAAAACCAAAGCGGTAAATTCTACTAAGACTGCGGTGTTTGGAGTTTCTACTCCTTTGAGTAAGATTTACATTAGTTTATTGAAAAAAGATACCACTTCAAACTACAAACGTGTAGATGGTGCCGCCATTGCTTTCAGATCAGATTTTGCTAATGCAACTTATGGTCCTCAAGATGCGTTGAAGTTTGGTACTTCTACCGATAACTTGTTCATAGCTGATAAGGGTAAAAATCTAAGTATTGATGGTAGAGCTCCTGCTACATCTTCAGATGTAATTGCACTTGGCATTAGTAGTGTGAGTAGTTCATCTTATCAATTAGATATTGATGCTACAAATTACACTTCAAATGGGTTTGCACCTTATTTGGTGGATAGCTACAGAGGAACAACTACTGCTTTGACTGCGGGAGCAAACAGCATTAAGTTTACAGCAGATGCAAAAGTTGCCGCTTCTTTCGATAACAGATTTAGCATTGCTTTCAAACCAACAACCTTGGCAGTTAACAGTATTGTTGCAAGTGCTAGTTTGAATAATAATGTAGCAACTATTTCATGGAATACAGTAGGAGAAAAGGGGGTATCGAGATTTGAAGTAGAAAAATCTACTGATGCCGCTAGCTTCTCTAAAATTGGTCAGACTTCTGCTAAAAATACTTCATCAGCATCTTATTCAACCATTGACAATAGCGCAACAGCCGCAACCAACTACTATCGTATCAAGGCAATTAGTGAAGTAGGTACTGTTACCTACAGTAATGTTGCTAAAGTATCTATTACTAATTACCAATTACCAATTACGGTGTATCCTAATCCTTTAAAGGGTTCCAACTTAGTAAATGTTAGCTTTAACAACATTGCTGCTGGAAAATACTCCGTTACTATTACTAATGTTCTAGGTCAAAAAGTGCAAGAAGCAGCAATCAACCATTCGGGTGGTAATGCAATACATGCCATTAAAATTGGCAACACTATTGCATCTGGCAATTACACAGTAGCTATCAGAGAAACTGGAAGTGGTCTGTTAGTTCATCAATTAGGCTTATGTGTTCAACCATAGTAAGTAGTGAGAGAAAAGTTAGTTGTAAAGGGTTGATTCTCGAATCAACCCTACACTAACGAGTCAAATCAAATTAAATTAATCTTTAAATATTTAATAAAATGCAAACAATAATAAAAAGTGTAAAGCTTATTAGCTTGTCATTAGTTATCGGTCTTTGTTTCACTGCTGTACATGTGAACGCACAAAGCCCAGCAGATGATCCAGGTATAAATGGACCAGGTTCTCCAAACAATGGCCCATCTGGTGATGGTAGCCCAGTAGTTCCTTTTGATGGCGGCATGAGCATAATGCTAGCAGCAAGTGGTATTGGTTATGCTTCTAAAAAATTAAAAGCTTTAAAGAAGAAAGCATAGAAGTATTCTACATATAATAATCCCCTTTTTTCAGCTCCCCAAAAACAAATACAGCCATCGACTTGTCGGTGGCTTTTTCTTTAAGTTGAAAGTCAAAAGTCAAAAGTGAAAAGTCAAAAGTGAAAAGTGAAAATAGGTAAGCATTAATCGTTACTACTTTCATTAACAATTATTCATTTAACTCTAATTATTATAAACTCATGCTTCATAAAATAAAACTTCTAATCTCTTTAATAGTTCTTTTATCATTCAATCTATACGGTCAGCAGCCCATTCAGATTAATGGAGTCTATCCACAGATGTCCGTTGTTAGCAATCATCTCAATCGTTCAGAAGCTGGCATCGGTGCTTTATTGCCTTGGGCTAATAAGCTCTGGGCGGTGGGTTATGTGGCACATATTCATGGTTCAGGTATTGGACTCTATGAAATAAGTGACGACATGACCAGCCGAAAACATCCCATGAGTCATACTGGAACTTATGCCAATAGATTCATTCATAACAAATCTAATCAGGCCTTTATTGGTCCTTACGTAATCGATACTGCTGGCAATGTGAAGATTATTCATGACCTTAAAAACTATCGTCTTTGTGCAACCATGCAACATCTATCAAAGCCAGATTCGATGGTTTATTTTTTAACCATGGAAGGATTACTGTTTGAAACAAATGTTTACACACTAAAAAGTGCACAATTATTCGATTTAGTTAAAGAACTCGACATTCCCAAAAGTGCGCAAGTACATTTTAAAAATGGATTTACCATCGATGGAAAAGTTTTTGTGGCAAACAACTCTTACTACGAACAAGAATTTCAAGGAAAGCGTTCGGCTGGAAGATTGGCACAATGGGATGGCAAGGCTTGGTCAATTATTGATAAAAACCCGTATGTGGAAGTGGCTGGCAAAAATTGGTCAAGTAACGATTATGGCAATGCTATGTATGCAACAGGGTGGGATAGAAGTTCTGTTATTTTGAAGTTTTATAAAAGTGGCGTATGGAAAACATATCGACTGCCTAAATCATCCTATTCCTACGATCATGCTTGGAACACCGAGTGGATGCGCATTAGGGATGCCGTTACCGAGCGTTATTTGATGGATGTTCATGGCACTTTTTTCGAAATGCCCTGCATTACCTACAATGGTAACATCATGGGGATTCGCCCTATATGTACTCATTTACGAATTGTACCCGATTTTGTTTCGTGGAGAGGAATGTTTGTGATGGGTAGCGATATGACCGACAATTCGAGTGGGCAACCACAATCTGGCTTCTGGTTTGGCAACATCGACGATTTATGGAAGTTTGGTAAACCAAAGGGAATAGGTGGGCCATGGTACAATACCCCTCTGAAAACTGGCGAAACCTCCGACCCTTATTTGATGAATGGTTACGACCAAAAAACAATGCACATCACTAACCATAGTTATAAAGATATAGAAATAACGATAGAGGTAGATTTTTTAAGTAATGATACTTGGAACACCTATAAAACAATCAAGATACCTGCTAAAGGATATGTATACCATGTTTTCGAGAATGGCTTCTCGGCTCAATGGGTAAGGGCAAGGGTAAATAAGGAGGCAGAAGTAACATTGCAGTTTACCTATAATTAATCTTTGCCGTTAATTAAGGAAGGCTTCGTTTAAGCGAAACATTCTTTTGTATGTAGAATTTTACTTAACTGGGGGAGGAGAATATCAAAGAGAGTTCTTTATTTAGTCCTCTTTTTCCCATTTATTCACCTGAGTTATTCGACGACTCACCTGAGTTATTCGATGACTCACCTGAGTTATTCGACGACTCAAGTGAATAAATGACGCTTTAAGAGGGTAATATATCCTTAATAGCTTGTAGTAAAGCAACTTTGTAAGACTTGATTTATTAATGAGGTTCAAAAAATAGTTAGTCCAATAGGATAGTATATAACAGTTGACTATTTCTGTTAAGTTAGTTTGCGTTCCTTAATTGGTTTGTAAGAATATACTTGCAATTATTTCTGAATGATAAATTATGCTCAGTTTGCCACAAATTACACAACTTTCACTTCTCAAAATTCGTCATTTAAAATTCACATCTTTTAACATAAAAAGTATGAAATTCTTTCGTTCCATCAGTATTATCTTCCTTGTCTTTTCTTTATGCTCATTATCGAAGGCTCAGAAAAAGCATAAAGTTCCTACTGAAAAAGATATGGGGGCTTATCTTTTAGTGTATTTTAAAGATGATACCCATGGCTTATACTTTGCTTTGAGCAAGGATGGAAATAGTTTTACGGATGTAAACAATGCCAAACCAATCATTGCAGGTGATACTATTGCTGACCAAAAAGGAATCCGTGATCCCTACATCCTTCGTGGGCCTGATGGTATGTTTTATATGGCTTTAACAGACTTGCACCTCTTTGCACAAAAACTAGGCTACCGCGCAACAGAGTGGGAGAGGGACGGAAAAGAGTTTGGTTGGGGTAATAATCGTGGAATGGTGTTGATGAAATCACCCGACCTTATTCATTGGTCACATACGGTGTTACATGTTGATGAAGCTTTTCCAGAACTAACCAATATTGGATGTGCTTGGGCACCTGAACTAATTTATGATGAGCTAAAACAAAGAATCATGATTTATTTCACCATGAGGATTGGTACTAAAAAAGAAAAGGTCTATTATTCGTATATAAACCCTGAATTCACTAAACTTGAAACTGCACCCAAGCCCATTTTCGAATATCCTAATGGCAAACCATTTATAGACGGGGATATTACCAAAGTGGGTAATAAATATCATTTATTCTATTGTTCGCATGATGGCACTGCGGGCATTAAGCAAGCTGTGTCCGATTCATTAACCAGTGGTTATGTGTATGATTCTACTTGGTACGATCCCGAACCAAGAGGGTGTGAAGCCCCCAATATTTTTAAGCGCATTGGCGAAAATAAATGGGTGTTGGTATATGATATTTATGGGATCAAACCACACAACTTTGGTTTCAGCGAGACATCCGATTTTGTTCATTTTACCAATCTAGGGCATTTTAATGAAGGCGTAATGAAGACAATTAATTTTTCAATACCCAAGCATCCTTCCTTCATTCAAATAACCTCAAAGGAAGCTAATCGTATTGCACAACATTGGGGAGTAGACATGAAATTTTAGATTTCATTCGCCAATTCGTCAGCGTATTTATTTGAGATATACAATTCAATGGCGTTTATTTAAGGAAGGCTTTTCTTTTAGCAAAGCCTTCCTTAGTGTTCAGGATATCGCTTAATTAAGCCTCATTGATAAAATAATCATTAATTCATAACTAAATAATGTAATTTTTTTGTTAAACAATATCGCTTGAACGCCATTGGCATGACAGACTATGACAGTTAAACTTATTGTGATAGAAGCTTTGCCCATTCATATTTCGATTGCAATTTGATCAATCTATTTAAAAAAGTCAATTTTATGATATACAAATCGCTTAAACACTGTTTTTTATTCTCTATTAGTATTATTCTTGTAGTTGCTACAGTAAAAGCACAGGTCACTTTGAAAGACAATGGTACTAAGGTTACCATCTCTAATGGTCTAATCTCAATGGTTGTGGTAAAAGGGAGTGCTCAAGTAACTTCAGTTTCCTACAAGGGTAGTGTTAACCTATTAGGAAGTAAGGGAGATTATTACACAGTCCATGTAACGCATGATTCTGTTGATGCGTGGTTAGGTTTAAGTGCATCAAGTTTTAAGGTAGTTACCAATACGGCTGATGAAGTGGATATTGCTATGAAGAATCCAAAATTGGGTGCTGATTCTGTAAATGTTAATGGCTTTTTCGATGTCACGAAGCATTATGTAGTCCATAGGGGCGATGCTGGTTATTACACCTATGTAGTTTGGAAGCATCATGCCAACCAACCTGCAGGAGGGTTTTATCAACAACGTACCACTTTTGATGGTTGTTCGTTGTTTAATTCTAGTTCAACCCGTACTAGTTATGATTACTCCGGTGTTGAGAAAAACGGGGCTTCTATTGGTGGTGACTTGTTAACTAATTCTATAACAAATGCTGTATATAAACTTCCATTAACTAGTTACTACACTGATTCCGTTGGGTACACTGAGGATCATTATCCTGTTTGGACCAAGTATGATTGGGCAGTTTATTCTGGTGATTCCACTTCTAATCACAATACATGGGGTTCTGCCTGCGACCAGTATGGTATCTGGAGGCTATGCCCTAGTGAAGAATTTTTAAATGGTGGTCCTACCAAGTTGCGTGGAGGTGTGCAAGCAGGGGAGGTAGATTTGAATACCAATGAAGGTCATGGAATTGGCAACGTTGATAATTCTATTTCTAAAGGTTTAGAATGGCAGAAAGTATATGGTCCTTTTAAAATGTACTTTAATGCTGGAACCGACCATAACCAATTATGGGCTGATGCGCAACAAAAAGGAAAACAAGAAGTGGCGCAATGGCCATATAGTTGGGTAAATGAACCAGATTCTGTGTACACCAAAACCCGAAGCAATGTAATTGGGCAGATAACTGTTCCCGGTAAATCTACTGCCTATGCAATGGTTATTTTAGGGAAGGATACAAGCTTTGGAGATGATACTGGAATTAATTGGATGTTTCAAGGTGGCACTAACTATCTATTTTGGAACAAAGCTGATTCCACAGGTCGATTCTCTATTCCTAAAGTTCGCCCAGGAACATATAAATTATTCTCTTACATACCAGGCATATTCAACGAACTCCAGATAAAGAATATAGTGGTAGGTGTAGATTCAACTACAGACTTAGGTATTATTAATTGGGATGCTCCCATGCGTCAACAAACTATATGGCGAATAGGTACGCCAGACCATAGTGCAGGAGAGTTTAAATGGGGGCAACGTATGAGGCAGTTTGGGTTGTGGTGGCGTTACCTAGAAGAAACAGGGCAAAACGATTTAAACTATACTATTGGTCAGAGTAATGAAGCCACCGATTGGTATTATGCTCAACCTGTTGTGGCAGTTGCAAAGGGTGCTTATTTTGCACCTAAATGGAACGTGAAATTTAATCTATCTACTATTCCTCCTAATCCTGCCGTTGTGCGCTTTGCTTTGAGTGGTAGTATGGGGTCCGCTTACTACATTGATGTTAATGGTACTACAATTACGCCTGGTGGCACAAAAGGTGTATATACTATTGATGATATGGCATATTACAGAGATAATATCAAGGTAGGGCAATATTCTTATGCAGAATATTCATTCAATCCCAAACTACTAAAACTTGGAGATAACACCATTACTATTCGTCAGCGAAAGACAGCATCAAATACATGGGATACCACAAAAGGAAAACCAGTATTGCCTGGCGGTGGAATTCAATATGATTGTATAGAGTTGGCCGCAGGAAAAATAGTTTCCTCATCTTCCTTATTACCACTTTCTTTAACTCAATTTGTTGGTACACTACTAAAAGATAAGACTTGTCTTGTTTGGACAACTACTAACGAACAAAAAACTAAAGTTTTTGAAGTTGAAACTAGCACAGATGGAAAGGTATTCAGTACGCTGAGTAGCGTATTGGCCAATGGAGGTATCAATAGTTTTGCCAGATACCAATTTGTTGATGAAGCCCCAAAAGATGGAATAAATTATTATAGATTAAAAATAGTTGACAATAATGGAATTTATACTTACAGTAAAACAATATCAATAAACAAAGCACTTTCAACTAAATCAATAGAGCTAACAGCTGTTTATCCAAATGCATTCAGCAATCAGCTTACTGTAAATTGTAATGCAGCCAAAAGCGAGAAAATAGAAATGCAAATAGTTTCTTCAAATGGAATAGTGCTAAAATCAATAAAAGTTGCCGTACAAAAAGGAAAAAATAGTTTGCAATTAAACAATTTAGAGGCTTTGGCATCAGGTGTCTATTTTCTAAAACTTATTGGGGTCGATTCAGGCACAGTGCAAAGGGTTGTTAAATTGTAGAAAGTCAAGTATTGATGACTTAAGGCTTAATTCTATGTAAGGGTGTGTAAAAGTTTTTTTTAATAAAAATGATATGTCGGACTTAGAGATGCAAATCAATGCGTATTGAAAATTGAACAAACTTTTGTGTAACCAATAACACATAACTGAATGTTATGTTAGAACCGTACCTACTAAATGTCTGTAATGAGTTGGGAATAAAGTGTCTAGTAAGGGTATACTTTTAATAGCAAACATGCATCTCTTACTTATGTAAACCTATCCGCAATCCTGACAGATATTAAAGACCTGTCAGGACATACAATGCTTTTGGGTTTTCTTATTCTATTTTGATTTAGTTCTATATTGCTTTACCTAATTGAATTCCAGTTAAAAACCAGTTCAATTTCTTGAACAATCAACTACCTGCTGTTGAAATCGGTTATAGCGATTCCAGAAATCTTTGTGCGTTTGATAGGTGCATCTGTTGTTTTGTTTCGGGCATTTTATCGAAACTACCTACTAACATTCCCAGCCTGGGGTTTTGTAAAAAGAAGTCTCTATGCACATGCATGAATCTCCAGAATAGTCCGTCCCATATATTTTGCCATTCACCTTTTTTGTAATCGCTCATTTTCATGAGGTAATTACTACCGCTTATATAGGGCTTTGTCGACATCAATCCGCCATCTGCAAACTGGCTCATGCCATAAACATTTGGCACCATCACCCAATCGTAAGCATCTATAAATAGCTCCATAAACCAACGATATACTTCGTTGGGGTCGAACTCGCATAGTAGCATAAAGTTTCCCAATACCATCAATCTTTCTATATGGTGACAATATCCTGTTTCTAACACTTTTTTAATCGTGCTATCTATGGGTGCAATCCCCGTTGTACCATTCCAGAAGGATGCAGGTACCTTTCTAGTAAATTTCCAGTAATTTCTTGTCCGTTCCTCAGTGCCTTTCATTTGATAAACAGCCCTTATAAACTCTCGCCAACCAATAATTTGCCTCACAAACCCTTCCAAAGAATTTAAAGGAATATTATTTTCAATTCCAAAACGCAGTGTTTGCTCTATTATATAGTTTGGAGTTAATATTCCCACATTAAGCATTGGGGTTAGCACGCTGTGGTTCAGGAAGTTTTGATTGGTAACTATCGCGTCTTCAAAAGCACCAAATGAGGAGAATCTTTCTGCAAAAAACTCCTGCAACCATGCTTTGCTTTCTTCAAAAGTGGTAGGGTAAAGGAATCGAGCATTCAGTTCGCCGTAGTTATCTCCAAAATACTGTTGGGTATAGGCAATAGCTTCGGTGTAAAACGAATTTGACTGTAAGAAATTAACTTTTGGTGGCAATTTATCTTTGGGATATTTTAACCTGTTCTCATCATCATAAGTCCATTTTTCGCCAAGAGGTTGCTGGGAACTATCCAATAATATATTCCTTTTTATCCGCTGATTCTTGTAAAAGTCAGTCTGAAACAGTCGCTTCTTATCCTTAAAGTAAGTATCAATTTCGGTAGGGGTATTGATAAAAAGAGCAGTAGAATGCTTTTTAGTTTGTATACCACAAATGGCAGATGCTTTGGTAATCCTTTTTTCGAGCCAATTATCAGTTGTATCTATGTATTCAAATGAATCAATACCATTTGCTTTTAAATGAGGGATAAGCTTTCTAATATCGGAAAACTCATTGTAAGCATCAATGTATACCACCTCAATGTTTTTTGATTGAAGGTAGTTTTCATAGAACTTCATACTCGCCCTGTGAAAAGCAATTTTCTGTTTATGAAAATTATATTGTTTAAAATAAAGCCACTCTTCTACCAGATATAAAGTATTGCAGTTGGCCAAAAGTGGGTTTTGTTCAAACAGTTGATGCGGGAAAACGATACCTATTACGCTCATAACTACTCAATGTTATTTGTAAATCTTCTTTAGGTTTAATTTATTCCAGTAAGCAAAAAAAGAAGGATAATAGCCAGTTACACTAGTAGAAATCCAATCTCTTGCTTCTTCTGTTCCTGCATAACCTACATTGAGCGGATGCTCTTTATAGTAGATGTTTTTTAAATGATATGCGTCTACCAGTGACGAAAATGAGCCAATATAAACCTGAATATTGGGGATGTTCTTGCTTAAAGCCATCATAAAATCGATACACTTATCACTAACAGGATAGGCGGCGAAAAAGGAAGGTTCCAACAATAGAATCCTGTTGCCCGATTCGTCTTTTTGCCATATCGGATCTAAATTGTAGTAGTTATAAATAAAAGTAGGCAGTTCATCATTTACCTGCAAAACATCAGATTGCGGAAGGGGGGTAGCCGCATCAAAATGTTGTGTTTCCTGCAATTCTGCAGGTACAGTCATCCTTTCGAGCTCTTGGTAAATGGTATCTAAAAAAGTAGTTGCTTGCGTTGTGTTGGTGAACTTATTAATGTTCTCTTGGTTGGCATAATATTTTTTACCGCTATTAGCACCACAAACCCATTGCCAGCTACAGGCATTGCTAGCCCAATCGCCATCTAGCAGGTGATAGTACATCCATTTTGCTGGTTGTAGCCAATGTAACTGTGCTACGTTGCAAGCCAAAGAGGCGGTGTACATTCTGCAATGGTTGTGCATATAACCGCTTTCGTACAATAACTTAATGGCGGTATCTATACCCTCTATTCCTGTTGATGCAGTATAGATGGGAGAAGAAATTCCGTAATTTGAAACAGGGGTTTGGTCTTGTTTAATGGCAGTATTAATGTCTTTTACCTGCGCTACCCGTTGAAAATAATCTCGCCAGCATAGTTCTTTTACGAACGGCTCTATCTGCCATAGTTTATAACCTTTACTCAAAACATGTTCCAGCACCTGCCTCGTACTGATAACACCCCTAGAAATGTAAGGAGACAAATAGGTGACAGCTCCGTGCACATAATTGCGTGTTTTTGCATAAACCACAGGGTCTATTGTGTCTAGTTTATCAACTATTGCTGTATAATCTGTTTCAAAATTAAATTCCATTTCATTGAGCTATTTAGGTGGCAGAAGTTTGCTTGAATGGTGCGTTAACATAAATAGAATTCAAAAGTTTATATGTCTAGTGTCAGGTTCATGTATTTATTCCTCAATCGCTGCACACATGTGCTACTATCTTACAGCAAGGAGTTTGGGTTTAAATAAAACAATAGACAGTGAGTGGCATCTATGCATTCATAAATCGCTCATGTATCATTATGTTTTCCTGCAAGGATGAGGCGAGAATCACTCTTTTTTTTTGCTTTTTGTAAATGAGTTGTATAACTAGTGGTACTTCTGTTTTACATACCATGTCATTCAGGTTGTCTTAATTTCAGAACACGCTTCACTTCTGAGTTCTAAATTCAAAAACTACATGTTCTATTCTTGTATTTTGCTCTTTGTAATCTGCTGTGTTTTTTTCACCAAACGGAATTGGGTTTACATTTGGCTTTTACAACAGGCATTATGCTTTAGTAGGGTGTTGAATATATTTGTCAGCAATCCTTTTTTGTTTGCTTGTAATCTACATCTGACAAAATTTTTATAGATACGATATGAAGAAAAATAGAGCTTTTTTAAGTACTTCAATGCTATTGTGCATTGTTTTCGTTTTAGGGACAACTAACCTACATGCTCAACAAGTACCTATTAAAGATACTCTGCAATTTAAAAATGGAAATTTCGATGAGTTCCTAGAATGGAAGGATACACGTGGCGAGCTAATTAATGCCCACGACGGTGGTGTCATTTTTGTGAATGGTAAATATTATTGGTATGGCCTAGCCCTCAGAGCTTTAGGACAAGATAAGGGTGAAAACAATGGAGCTGCCACCACAATTGGAATCAATTTGTACAGTTCTAGTAACCTGTTAGAATGGAATTACGAAGGTGTAATCTTATCAACTTCACAAAATGTAATTAGTCCTCTTCGTGCCCCGATGAGACTTGAAAGACCTAAAATTATTTGTAATATAAAAATAAAAAAGTTTGTGATGTGGTTTCATTATGTTGGTTATCCTGGTACACACGGGCAACAAATTGGCTTGGCAGAAGCGGGTGTGGCAGTTTCAGACAACATTAAAGGGCCATTTGAATATCTAGGGCATTACAGGCCAATAAATGACAGTGGAGCGGTAAAAGATTGTACACTTTTTATGGATAATGATACTACAGCTTATTTTGTTTTCGACCGAAAAATGCCCGAAGGTTCAAGGTGTTTACACATTGTGAAACTCACAGACGACTTTTTGCATGCTACAGATAAATGGGCTAAAATCGATGTTGCTAACAGATGGGAAGCACCCGCAATTATAAAGCAGGGAGATATTTACTTTTTAATAACCTCTGATGTGTCTGGATGGAAAGCAAATGCTGCAAAAACTTTTAAATCAACCAATATAATGGGGCCTTACATCGAAGTTGGCAATCCATGCATAGGCGAGCAAAATCAAAATACTTACAACACGCAATGTACCTACGCTTTTAATGTAATCGGAAAAAAGAACCTGTCAATTATTATGCTCGAAAGGCATAATACAACTAATTTTTTTAAGTGTTCTTATGTTTGGTTACCCATAGAAGTCAACAATAGTAAAGAGCTTTTATTTCCCTACCGGAAAGAGTGGAGCCTTAGTTCTTTATATTAATCAATTGAAGGTTACCCAAATAAATGGGAAAGTAAAAGTATTTTGATACACACACACACGTCATCGTACGGTTCTGTGAGAGGCTTGGGCTGAAATGCCCTTGCCTACTCGACGGTGTGTCGTGAATCAGTTACTCTTATCAAAGAGGATACTTGAATGTTGTATAGAAGATGGAAGAAGGTCTTCCGCAATCGTTGTGCAAGCGAAGGTTGCAAACCACCTCTCGGTGCTTGTTTAGTAATGAACTGGTATTGAACGGAAA
>CANFLL010000029.1 GCA_947447825.1 Chitinophagaceae bacterium
CAGCCTCTGACTAAGCTTTATCAGACATTTATATTGCTTTATCAGTCCCTGACTAAGCTTTATCAAACTCTATTATTGCTTTATCAGACATTTATATTGCTTTATAAATGGTTGACTAAGCATTATCAAACACTAAGTAAGCTTTATTAGTTACTGATTAAGCTTACTTAAACACTGAGTAAACTTCATTAGCCTCTTATCTAGCAGATCATACCTTTCCAAAACACCACTCGGGCAATTCTTTCGTAGGATGAATTGTGTGTACTACCCGCTAGTCCAAGTCAAATTCGCTACTAGTGCAGGAATAGTAAAGGTGATAAGATACTACTCGAAAATCAGGGTGCTGGCGCATGACTCTTTCTTATGCCTCATATTACTAAGATTGATAAAATGGGAAATTTAAAATGGTATCGGTTGTAGGCTTTAACGATGTCAATTTCAGAAACATTTAGTAAAACTATTATTTCCCTTAAATCTTCACTCTTTAAAGCCAAAAACTCCCCCAGTAGCCTTAAAAGATTTTAGTTTAAGTCCACTACTGGTCGTTTTGTATCCACTTGGGAACAGTTTAAGTCCACTAACGGAGGATTTGAGTTCACTGCCAAACGATTTAACTCCACTGCCGGACAATTTGAATCCACTATCAGAAGATTTATTTCCATTGCCAGAGTTTTTGGGGCTACAGACCTTATTTAAGCCCTGCGGAAATAAATAATTTTAAGAATTAACTCTAAAATAATTTGATGTAATTTTTCAGTTGTATTTTAACCACAATGGCACTAAGGTTTAGGATTCCCATTTTGCATCACCTAACAAATAACAGTAGGTACTAATTTCTTGTGTTCTTTATGTAATTCCTTGTGTACTTTGTTGTAAATATATCCTTGAGTGGTAGCGTTTTTCCGCTGTTGAGAACTTTATCTTTTTATCTTTTAACAATTAATGAAAACTTCTTAGTTTCACCACTTCAAACAACATATATTTTGCTTTATGAAAACAACACAAGCTCACTACATAAATGGTATTTGGAAGGATACTTCCCTAGATACTACTATTAAACCTCAGTTGGTATTGGCATTTGGCGATACGCCTTTGGTAGGTGATGAGGCAATCTTCAATCATCTAAAAACAAAATTTCCTAATGCAGACATTGTTTCTGCATCTACTTCTGGTGAAATTTTGGGTAATGAATTGTTCGATGAAACAGTGGTAGTTACTGCAATAGAGTTCGAAAAAACAACTATCAAAGCAGTTGATACTAACTTTTTGGATCATGAAAATAGCTTTGAAGTTGGCAAGTATTTAATGAATACTTTATTGGCCGACGACTTAACCTCGGTATTGGTATTTTCTGATGGTGGATTAATTAATGGTAGTGAACTAGTGAGCGGACTGAACGAGGATAAGCCAGCTAATGTGTTTGTGACGGGTGGATTGGCAGGTGATGCTGCTAGGTTTAAACAAACATTTGTGGGACTGAATGAAACCGCTTTCACAGGAAAAATTGTTGCCATTGGGTTTTATGGCTCTAACATTACCATTGGTCATAGCTCTTATGGTGGTTGGGATGAGTTTGGAAGGGAAAGAGTGGTTACTAGTAGCGACAAAAATGTGTTGTATGAGCTAGACAATGAAAATGCGTTGGATTTGTATAAGGAATACTTGGGCCCTTATGTGGACGAATTGCCAGGTTCTGCGCTGTTGTTTCCATTGTCTATCAAAATTGGTGATGATAATGTTAATTTGGTACGGACAATTTTGTCAATAGATGAGTCGGATAAATCGATGACTTTTGCTGGTAATTTGCCAATAGGCAGTAAGGTTCGTTTGATGAAAGCAAACTTCGATAAACTAATTCATGCGTCTACCAATGCCGCCACCGAGTCTCTAAACGATAATAAATCGCCAGATTTAGCCATTTTGATTAGTTGCGTGGGAAGAAAATTGGTTCTTCAAGAAAGAACAGTTGAAGAAGTTGAAGCTGCCAGAAATATATTTGGTGAAGCAACCACCATTACAGGCTTCTATTCGTATGGTGAAATATCTCCGTTTAACCCCAATACGAAGTGTGAATTGCATAATCAAACAATGACAATTACAACTTTTAATGAATCGGTTTAGTAAAAAATAACCGCAAAGTTCGCAAAGGAATTAGGCAATGAAGGAGCAAAGGGCGAATATTTATTAAAAGCTACTTGCCACTTAGGGGAGCTATACCACTAAGTTCACGAAGAAAAAACAAAGGACACAAAGGTTTAGAGTCCCGGTTGAAAATTCTAAACAAGATTAGAAATATCATTCTGTAATTGTGATCTATGTGAAAACCTTAGTGTCCCTTTTGGTAATAATACACCTGATTACTCGCCTTATTGGGTGTCTTTTATTTAGTGATGACTACTTAAATAGATTCAACAAGTGGGAGATTAAAAAATTAATATACATTAGCAATTCTGTTGCTTTTCGCAAATCATTCAAGAAAAGGTATATATGGCATTTCATAAAATAGTAGATTCACTTTTAGGTAAGCATTTTCCAGACGGATACAATAAGGAAGACAAAAATCTTGTTAGATTCCTAGAATCCATATCTAGTCACTACAATACTTTTGATCGTGACAAAAAGATTACTGAACATGCTTTTACTATTAGTGAAAAAGAATTTGCAAATGCTACAGAAAGTCTGAGGGCGCAAAATGAGATTACTAAAAAGTCTATTGAAAAACTAAAAGACGCTATCATCCATCTCTCCCCCCATCGTGCGTCTAGCTTAAAGCAAGAAGATACTGGAGACGATAATGACATTATTTCTATCATTTCTTTTTTGTCAGAATTAATTAAAAAGTCTAAAGCTTTAGAACTTGATTTAATTAATGCAAAAGAGGTTGCGGAGAAAGCTGCTCTGGCAAAGAGTGAGTTTTTGAGTGTGATGAGCCACGAAATTCGTACGCCGTTGAATGCAATCATTGGCACTATTTCGTTGTTTAAATTTCAAGAAGGATTAGATGAGCAAAAAAAAGATTTGCTTAGGGTGATGGAAATATCTTCCGAAAACTTGTTGAGCTTAATTAATGATGTGTTGGATTTTAGCAAAATGGAAGAAGGTAAAATAAACTTCTCCGAAAGAGATATTGAGATAAAGGCATTCCTTAAAAATATTCGATTAGGCAATAGAGTTAGGGCAGAAGAAAAAGGCAATACCCTTAAAGTAATGCTGGATGATGATATTCCTGATTTTGTTAAAGGAGACGATTTGCGTCTTGGACAGATTTTGAATAACCTTATTTCTAATGCACTGAAGTTTACCAAGAACGGTACTGTTACCATTACTGCATCTCTTCATAAAAAAACTTCGGAATTTGTTGAACTCTTTTTTGAAGTAGCAGATACAGGCATTGGTATTCCAGAGGAAAAACAAAAGCTCATTTTTGAACGTTTCACACAGGCTAATAATAATATCACTAGAGAATATGGAGGTTCTGGTTTAGGGCTTACCATTATTAAACGCTTATTGTTATTGCAAGGTAGCGATGTACAATTAACTAGTACTGTTGGAAAAGGTTCTAAGTTCTTCTTTTATTTAAAGTTTAAAAATAGTGATGCAAAAGCGAAGCACTTGTCTGAAGAACATGTAGTGAAATCTGACTTAAACGGCATAAGTGTGCTATTAGTAGAAGATGTGGAGTTTAATATTTTTGTGGCAGAGATGATGTTGAGCAACTGGAATGCCAAGGTTGATAAAGCCGAAAACGGAATTGTAGCCATTGAAAAAATTAAAAATAACCATTACGATTTAGTGCTGATGGACATTCAGATGCCAGTTATGGATGGTTATACAGCCACAGAAGAGATTAGGAAATTTAATACCATAATTCCAATTATTGCACTTACGGCCTCACTATCCATAGATATTCAGGAAAAGGCAACAGAAGTAGGCATGAATGGCTTTATTACTAAACCATTTAATCCGAATGAGCTGTTTGCTATTATAAGCAAGAATGTGTGATTTTAGTGGTGAGTAGTAGTAGGATTCTTAATTTTTTCTTTTGATGAGTAGTAACAAATCATTTAAACAGTGGTAAGAAAATTTTTCAATGCCCTTAATTGTAAAAGATTAAGGGCTTTTTTATAATAGTATTTAGATAGGAGTAATGATAAAAATACCCCCTTACTTACAAATTGGTGACACCATTGGCATTGTGTGTCCAGCAGGATATATGCCTTATCAAAATGCCGAAACTTGTATTAATACCTTAATTGAATGGGGATTTAAAGTTAAAGTGGGGAACACATTGGGACATCAGTTTAACTACTTTTCTGGAACTGATGCAGAACGTTTGGCAGATTTGCAAACAATGCTTGACGATAATGACGTTAAAGCCATTCTTTGTGGAAGAGGCGGTTTTGGACTAAGCAGAATTATTGATTCCCTGAACTTCGACGTATTTGTTCAAAAGCCTAAATGGATAATTGGCTTTAGCGATGTAACCATTTTGCATGCCCATATTCATTCGCAATTTGGCATTGCAACACTTCATGCTCCCATGGCTGCGGCTTTTAATGTGGGCGGCTTTAAAGATGAATATGTGCAATCATTACGCAATGTAATTTTGGGACATAGCTACAGCTATTCTTGTAAAGCGCATCCATTAAACAAAAAGGGAGAAGCAGAAGGTGAATTGATTGGAGGTAATCTTTGCCTTGTGGCACATTTAATAGGGTCACCATCCAGCTATACAAATACTAAGGGGAAAATTCTTTTTTTAGAAGATGTAGGAGAATATTTATACAATATAGATAGACTCTTTATACAGTTAAAACGTAGCGGACTGCTCAATAATCTGGCTGCCTTAATAATAGGAGGATTTACGGATATGAAGGATACTGTTATTCCTTATGGCAGTGATGTTTATTCAATCATTAGCAACCATCTTTCTAACTATGATTATCCAGTATGTTTCAATTTTCCTGTTGGTCATCAAACAAATAACTACGCACTAAAAGTGGGGGCAATACACAAACTAAGCATTCAAAATGAAGTGAAAGTAAGTGGGTAATTTTCAATGAATAATGATAAATGTTTAAAGATTAATTTCTAAACATTTATCATTATTCATTTAAAATCTATCTTTCTATTCTAAACCAATCAAAATCAGCATAACCAGTTTCATAAGTTTTGCCATGTCTGATTGCAAAAATGCCCACTTTGGCACCAACCCATTTTCCTTTTTTAGCTTCAAACGATTCCCCAATTGGTTTATATGTTATACCGTCTTCACTGTAGCTAAAGCTGCATAAGGCATTGCCATAGTCAGTGTTTTCTGCATTATGAACTTGTTTATTAGATGGATCAGCATTGGTAACCGTTACTTTAAAATAGAGTGTGGTACTTTTAACTGTAACCGTTTCCAGCTTTTGTTCTGCTTTGCCATGCTCTGCATCAATACATTTTGTTTGGCCAATAACCAATCCCTGAGGCGTCTTCTTAACAGACAAATACGAGTAATCGATACCGGTTATTATAATACCTGTTTCTTCATCATCTGTTCTTGGCGTAAAGGTGAACTTAGTAGTAGCTGTGAAGTTAGGTGCAGGGAATTTCTGTGTAAGCAGATTAGGCACTTGCCAAAAGTTAAGTGATCCATCAGGAACAGGTACATTATAAATGCGTAGGAAACCATAGCTTCTGCCTGCTGGAAAGCCAAAGTTGCTTTTGGGGTTAGCATTCCATTGCCATTGAAGACCAAGTTTACTCTCATTAAATTCATCCGATTCAGCGGGTGTTTCTATTGGATATGTTTTACCCACGTTAGGTTTTTTGTAGGTCAACACAGGTTCGCCAATGCCATTGCCATCTGCATCAACACCCATTAATGGCCAATCATTCACCCATTTCAAAGGCTCCAAGTGCAATATTCTACCATAAGCATCCTTGTCCTGAAAATGAAGAAACCAGCTTTCGCCTGTTTGAGTTTCAACCCATCCTCCTTGGTGAGGACCATTGGTAACTGATTTTCCTTGTTCTAAAACAATTTTTTGTTCATAAGGTCCGTAAATATTTTTACTTCTCATAGCCAATTGCCACCCTTTTCCCACACCACCTGAAGGAGCCATTATGTAATAATATCCATTACGTTTATACAGTTTTGGCCCTTCTACAGTAGGGTTTTTGTCATGCCCATCAAAAACAATTGCGCCATCATCTAACAGTTTTGTTCCGTCAGCACTCATTTTGTTCAATATCAGTGTGCTTTTTATTCCAGCCCTACTAGCTGCTAATCCGTTTATTAAATAAGCCTCCCCGTCTTCATCCCAAAAAGGACATGGGTCAATCCATCCTTTAGCTTTTTTAACTAAAATAGGCAAACTCCATGGACCAGCAGGATTCGTTGCTTTGATTACATAAATGCCCAAGTCTGGATCTGGATAATAAATATAAAATTCGCCGTTATGGAAACGAATAGCAGGCGCCCAAACGCCACCACCATTCTGAACTGTGTCAAATCGGTCATAAGGAGGTTGAAGTGTGAGTGCATTGCAAAGGATTGTCCAGTTTACTAAGTCTTTAGAATGTAAAATTGGCAAGCCGGGAACATAATTAAAACTAGAAGCTACCAGATAATAATCATCGCCAACCCTAATAGCATCAGGATCTGAATAGTCAGCATGTAGAATAGGGTTTTTAAATGTGCCATCACCATTATCAGCTACCCAAACTTTAGATACATAAGGAACAGATTTTTGGGAAAAGGAAATGTTGGTAAAGGATAGTAAAATAACTAAAGGAAGAAATTGTCTCATTGCAGCAAATTGTTTATATGTTATTATTTTTCTGTAAAACTAATAATTCTTGATTGATAATGCTTAATAAGGTTTAATTGTAATGATATTTTTTAACTCCTAACCACTATAAAGTTCCAAAGGCAAGCCGTCAGGGTCATTGAAGAAAAAGAATTTTTTGTTTGTTGTTTCATCTATTCTAATGTCCTCACAGCTCACACCGGTTGATTCAAGATAAGATTTTGCTGCATCTATGTCATCCACACTAAAAGCCAAGTGTCTCAATCCTACGGCTTCTGGTCTGCTTGGTCTTGCGGCAGGGGAGGGGAAAGAAAACAGTTCAATAACATATTTGCCATTTAAACATAGGTCTAGTTTGTAGCTGTTTCTTGCTTCTCTGAATACTTCTTGCTGGATGGTAAAACCTAAAATATTGGTATAAAAGTGTTTGCTTGCTTCATAATCAGCACAAATAATAGCAATGTGGTGAATTCCTTTTAGTGATAACATAAACATCTATTAAAATTAAAGTAAGAGTTGCTACTCAAGTGTATTTTAATTACAAAGCAAACTAAGGATTTCACAAAGAACAGAAGGAGCGTGAATACTCATTTGTTAAGATGTGATAAAAGCAAACCTTAAATCATTGTAACCTTTGTTTTTTCGTAACTCTTCAGGGGTTATTTACCACGAACTACACAAGGAAAATAATAATTACACTAAGGTTTAAAGTCAACCAATGTAAATTCTGTAGAAATAATACAACACAATCCTTGTGTTCTTGGTGAAAGCATTAATGACCCTTGTGGTTAAATACGCCCTGAATAATTACTTTTTTTCTAGGTAGAACTTAGTGATAAAATCCCATTGTGGCAACAAGAAAGTCGCAAATCTACTTTTTATTTCTCTATAGCACTTATTATGCGTTTATCTAAAGGAGAAACCCCTTGTCTAAAATAATGGGTCAACACGCCCTGCTCATTAATTAGGTATTTACAAAAGTTCCATGAAGGTTCTTTTTTGCACCAACCATTTTTTGTTTCATCGGTAAGCCATTGATACATCTCGCTTTGGTTATTCACTTTTAACACATGCCCTTTCTTCATTATTGGAAAGGTGACACCATAATTTATTTTACAAAATTTTGTAATTGAAGAATCATTAGCGGGCTCCTGTTCTTTAAAGTCATTAGAGGGAAAAGCTATTATTACCAGTTTGTCTTGATATTTTTTATAAAGCTTTTCTAGTTCATCATATTGGGCCGTGTATCCACAATTACTTGCAGTATTAACCAGCATTATTTTCTTGCCTTTATATTTCTCCAGCGATAAAGTATCGTTATTGCTTGCAATCATTTGAACGTAATAAATGCTAGTTAAGGGTGGTTTATTACCAATGTTCGTTAAACAAGCATCTTTCCCAGGAATTAACTTGTCAATAAATATAAGAAATGGATAAATGAACTTTAGCACAATTTGTTTAAATGTCATTTTTATTTTCATATACTAACAGTATTTTTTGGCAAATGGTTCTCCTTTTTGGTTACAATTCAGGAACTTTTCCGCTAAGTTCACAAGTGAAAACACTCAGGACACTAGTAAATGCTGTATATGCCTAAGTAATTCTTCATAGCTAGTAAAATATATTTCTAGTGTTCTCAGTGAAATACCTTAGTGTTTATTGTGGTAAAAAAGCCCAAGTTTAGTTTTCCTCTCTGTGATGCTTCTGCGCAAATAGTTTTTCTACTTCAGTTTGATAAGTGATGCTCCTTCTTTTTGTTCTTCGAACAATCCTTAACAATTTAGTTATGTTTAGTTAATGCTCTGTTAACATTAGTTATTGAATTTTGACAAACTTTAATAAATGAAAAGAAGAGAAGTTGAAGTGGTTGTAATGAGTGATTTACACT
Organism: Chitinophagaceae bacterium; assembly: GCA_947447825.1. GTDB lineage: Bacteria > Bacteroidota > Bacteroidia > Chitinophagales > Chitinophagaceae > Parasediminibacterium. Next base: position 8,686 of record CANFLL010000029.1, read on the forward strand.
TAGGAACCTTCGGTTGCAATGCTAAAGAAATTGTTGATTACCTTAAAAGTATCCACCCACAGATACTTGTTCTCAATGGCGACATCATAGATGGATGGCAATTTAAAAAAAGCTATTTCCCTGTTATACACATGCAAGTTATCAAAGAGATAATGAATTTGTTGAGTATGGGAACCAGGGTAATTTATATTACTGGTAACCACGACGAAATGATGCGCCGTTATTCTGATTTGCAAATAGGAAATTTTCAGCTTACAGATAAAATAGTGATGGAGATAAACGGCAAAATGACATGGATTTTTCATGGAGACGTTTTTGACGCAACAACTAAAGGTGGGGCAAAGCTTTTGGCTAAACTTGGCGGACAAGGTTACGACTTACTAATCATCATTAATAGTGTTATTAATTGGTTCTTGAAATTGATGGGTAAGGAAAAGATGAGCTTTAGTAAGAAGGTAAAGAATGGGGTTAAAAAAGCCGTTTCATGGATTGGAGATTTTGAACAAACTGCTGCTGAATTAGCCATTGAAAAGAAATATGACTATGTTATTTGCGGTCACATTCACCAGCCTCAAAAAAGGGTAATTACCACCGATAAAGGAAGTGTTATTTACTTAAATAGTGGCGATTGGATAGAAAATTTAACCGCATTAGAATACAATAATAATGATTGGTCTATTTATCAATACGATAGCAAACAATTTAATACGCCAAAAGCTCCAGTAGTTACTATGGAGAAAAGACTGCCAAAACTTAATGTAATGCCCGATGAAGTGATGCTCTTTAATTCAATTGCAACTATTCAGGGGGCTATAAAATTAACGTTGTAATAGTTACTAATATGCAATACACAAATAATTCATTGAAGATATTATATGCTGTGCAGGCTACAGGAAATGGGCATATTGCCAGAGCCATGCAGCTTGTTCCATACTTGCAAGAATATGGTGTGGTAGATGTTTTTTTAAGTGGTAGCAATAGTAACCTTAATGCTGCGTTGCCAGTTAAATATAGAAGCAAAGGATTAAGCTTGTTTTATGGCAATAGGGGAGGACTCGATTATTTAAAAATGTGGAAAGAACTGAGCATTAGTCGTATATGGAAAGAAGCCCATGAATTACCTGTTGAAAAATATGATTTAGTAATAAACGATTTCGAAAGTATTACCTCGCTTGCTTGCAAATTAAAGAAAGTAAATAGTATAAATTTTGGACATCAGGCAAGCTTTCTATCCGATAAAACGCCAAAGCCAGCCCACAGAGACTTCATTGGTGAGTGGGTTTTAAGACATTATGCCACTGCAACTGCCAATGTAGGGTTGCATTTTGAGGCCTATGATGACTTTATCTTTTCACCAGTCATCAAGGATTCAATAGTAAAGGCACAGCCCACAAACAAAGGACATGTATCTGTATATCTTGCCCATTATAGTGATAGTGTGGTAGTGAACACTTTAAATGCTTGTGCCGATATTCCCTTTCAGGTGTTCTCTAAAAAAGTTACTACTATTCAGCAAAAAGGAAATGTAACCCTAATGCCCATTAGCAATGAAGGGTTCAATGAAAGCATGATAAATGCTACTGGAATCATTACGGGTGCAGGTTTTGAAACACCTGCCGAGGCTTTGTTTCTGGGTAAGAAGTTAATGTGTTTACCTATAAGGGGGCAATATGAACAGTTGTGCAATGCCGCAGCTTTAGAAAGGTTTAGAGTTCCAATAATTGATAAAATTGATGAAAAGTTTAGTAATAATGTTTACCAATGGCTTTCTGGATTGCATCCCAAACCGCTTACATTAACCAAATCAACACAGCAAATTGTAGATATAGTTATTGAAAAAGGAATTGCGCAAAAAGCAGTAACTCAATCAGAAGATCAATACATATTCACCCCTCACCACCATGAAACCCTTTCATTGGCATAATCAGTCTGCGGCGGTGGTGTAAAAGTTTTTGGATTGTGAAAAGCTTTTTTTGCCATATCCTTATCAGGTTAGATTGCAGTTTTGTTAAAGCGATAAAAGTTATTTCTCAAAAATAAAAGAGCCACAAACAGTTCTCGTTTGCGGCTCTTTTGGTAGCTTCCAGCTTTAGTGGTCTGTTATTGTTTAGCTAATAGTACCCGAAAACTTAGTGGCAGCAGTACCCACATCCTTACGGGTATTAACATAACGGGCATAGCCTACAAATTGCATTCCTGCGTCGTCAGCAGAAAAAACAATTCCGTTAGCCAATTTGCTATATAAATTGGTTAATGTGCAATCAGCTTCTTTAGGAACGGGGTCGCCATTCTTATGTTTGCCAATCTTTACCGATACACAATCTTGCCCATCAGGCCAAGCTCCTGCATCAGGACCGGGGTTAATAAAAGTTAGTTTCTTGTTCAATTCACCCAATTGGGTAATTTTAACTACAGGTGAAACATTGCAAATGGCAGCAATTGTACGTGCAGTGCTGTCGTTAACAACTCCGCAAGCAGTACGTTCGCCATCATTCATTTTTTTGTTTAGCTTCATTTCTCCTTGCCCCATTTCGCGCATTGCAGCTTCGTACGGAATACGAGCACGGTTGGTATTGTCTATATCAATACTCGTGTGTGTATCCTTGCCAGAAGATATTGTTTCATAAGCATTATAAATAATTTGAAGCACTATCAATGCGGCAACCAGAGCAGGGTCTATCCCCCAGATGGTTTTATTAGCATTTAAACGTAAACAAAAATTATCTCCAAACCTCCTATAATCTGGATGTGGTCTGGGTATCCAATCACCATTACTTGACATAATTAAAATTTTAAAATGAAAAGAGTGGTCGGTTATTCATAATTAAACCAGGCCAATTACTAAGATTCTTGTGTGCGCAACACGATAAAAAGTGTTTTTCTGCCAAAAGGGAGTGTTTATTTTTCTAAATGTGATGGTTAATTTCTCCTTCGGGATTGCCCGAAATCATTTCAGGAAGGTTAATTTTCCTTTCGGGATAGTTAATAATCATTTCGGGATGGTTATTTTCCATTTCGGGAAGGTTAATTTTTCCTTCGGGAAGGTTAATATTCATTTCGGGATGGTTAATTTCCTTTCGGGGAAAGACCCTTTTTGATAAGTGATGCGCCTAAATGTTTTAAGAAGTTTCCTAAAGCAGTAGTAAGAAGTTTTTTTACAGAGGCAGCCATGATATTTCAAGCTGTCTTTAAAAGTGAGTGTTCAATTAAGATTCCACTAAGCAGTTTTGGTTTAGAATGTTTGTGTGCTTTGTTATTTTTCAAAACTAACTGCTTTATTCGATATTGTTCGATTTATTTTTTATTTATTTTTTGGGTAGTTAATAACCAGACAGGTCTCAAAGACCTGTCTGGTTATTAACTACCCAAAAAATTAAATCTAACACTCTTATAAATGCTACAATTAATAGGCTTATTCCTTTTTATGGCTAGGTTTATGACGGAGGCTTTTATACCTGACAGGTCTTCAAGACCTGTCAGGTGTATTATAAAATTCTAAATGATTAGCATTATGTCTCGAAGCGAATTATTATTAACCAATGGCTCATTCTACCATATTTATAATAGAGGTATTAATGGCGTTAACCTCTTTTATGACGAGCGTAATTATGCTTTTTTCCTCCAGAAATATGGATTGTATCTTCATGAAGTGTTGGACACTTATGCCTATTGTTTACTTGGAAACCATTTTCATTTATTGGTGAAGATTAAAGATGTTTTTCCTATAAACCTGACAGGTCTCGAAGACCTGTCAGGTTTAAAAACAGGCCTTCACAACCCAGACCGTATTGTAAGTAAACGTTTTTCAGACTTTTTTAACTGTTATACCAAGAGTATTAATAGTAATCGAAACAGAACAGGCGGATTATTTGAAACACCCTTTAGAAGAATCCAAGTGGATGATGATAAATACTTTACCCAGCTTATCAGGTATATACATTTCAATCCTCAAAAGCATGGTTTTGTAGATAATTTCAGGGAATATCAACATTCATCCTATCATAGTCATTTAGCCAATAGTCCTACCAAACTGGCTAGAGAACAAGTTTTGGAATGGTTTGGCAATGCCAATAAATACAAGGAGTTTCATAGTTCGGAATTGGATGAAACGGAGTATAGTAAGTTTATAATTGAGATGTAAACAAACCTGACAGGTCTCCCCCATAAACCTAACAGGTCTTTGAGACCTGTCAGGTTTAAATACCCTATTTTTGAAAACATTTATTAGTTCCAATAATGGCATCAGTTCCTAATCAATTTAGCGTAGAGAGAGAAAAGTTTAAACAATGTTTGCAAAGTGATAGTGTAGAGAATGCACGAAGGGCTTTGCTGTATCCCTTGTTTCAAAAACTATTCAAGGAAAAGTTCAAGATAGAAAATGACGCAGCTGGTGCAGATGTATATATAGTTGGGCAGTTAATTGTGGAAAGCAAAACTGAATTTAAACAATGGTTGGACGGATTGTTTCAGGCATTGCACTATCACCGTAAGGCAGGGTTGGCTTTCCATACCATAATGGTGGTTGCCAAAGAGTTTGTAGGTATATGGAAGGTAAATAAATTGCCAGAAGAAGCCATCAAACTATCTTACAAGGCAGATGTGCAAAAAGCGGCTAGCGAAGTAGGTAAACTATTAGCAAAAGAATGCAGTAGAGAATTGAGGGTAGCCATACATGAGTCTGCTTTTTATTGGTTAGAACCCAAATATTTACAAGGAGACATTTTTGGGGGTGCAAGAAATTTGACCACTGAAAGTTTTGAGATACTGAAAATATTAAAGAACCTAGACAGTGACCGTTTTCAGATAAATACCCACAACTTTATACATACCATTGAAAGGATGAAGGCTTTTTTTCCTACGCCTATAGAAGCGGTTCACGCATTTTATACCATCGTGGCTTTTTGGGATATTACCAGTACTGTAACAATCAATGAGGAAGAAACAGAAGTAACTGTTACTGGGTTTAAGGGCAAAAAACATAGCACAGCAATACCCATTCATCGTAATAAGATTCAGGATTTTATTCGTTTTGTAGAAACACAATACATTTTTACTAATGAAGGAAGCGGATTGACTGCCGATTATTATTTCATTAGGTTCGATGAAGTGCTAGCAGCAATAGATGCAGCTTATGTAAAACAGCATGGCATATTCTTTACCAATGGCAACCTGAGCAAGTATGCACTTTGGTTTGCCAAGAATGAAGTAAAAGAAGATCTGAACGAAAACTACATTGTTTTTGACCCCGCAGCAGGCAGCGGAAACTTGGTAAGTAGTTGGAGAGGAAAGCTAAAACACAAGATAGTAAGCGAATTGCAACCCGATTTGTTGCGGATAATAGAAAGGCGTATGAAAGCAGACCCTTGGCATGTGGAACATGGGTTTACAATAGTGCCAAGAACTGCAAGTAATGAAGGACTAAACTTTTTGGATATTGATGCGGCAACATATCTAGACAGATTAGAAGGGGAAGTGAAACGCAATAACATTTTGATGGATAAACCGCTTGCTTTTTTGATGAATCCACCTTATAAGAACACGGATGAAAATGTGACTGCAAGGGAAGCTACAAACTCGGAATATTCCATACACCCAAGTATATTATAACTTACCGGGGAAGATGCTGGCAAGGAAAGATACTTGGCTTTTTTGGGACAAATACTCTTGATGGCAAAGGCACAGGTAGCAAAACTACCCATTGCCCAACCAATAGTTATGATATTTACCCCTACTAGTTGGTTGTTGCCTCGCCCCACTTACCAAGGATTTAGAAAAATTTGGGATGAACATTTTACCTACGAAACAGGATTCATCGTAACTAGCAATGAGTTCTTTAAACTGGATGGCAAATGGCCTTTGGCTTTTACTATTTGGAAGTATAGGGGCAAACCTATTTATGATAGTAAAAACACTGTAACAGTAAAAGACCTTACTACTTGGCAAGCCATAGACCTAAACATAAATTGGGATGGTGAAGAAGAGAATCTAGAAAAAGAGGTAAAGAAGCTATTAAAGGGAAAAAAAGAGATAAAATTAGACAATACTAATGGATATATAAAAGATTGGACTGGTCAATCTATGTATGACTTTAAACGAGATAGAACAAAAGAAGAACTACAATCGTCAAGTATTTGTGGAGGATTATCCATAAAAGATGAAAGAAGAAATAACAAAAAAACTTATGGTGTAGCAAACTCAGAGTTCATCGGATTTATGGATGATGTAACGCCTTGCAGGGTAAAACAGGATAAACAAAAACGTCATTCTAATAAACCAGATAGAATTTGGTTTAGATTAGATGTATCATTTGTTGATTTAAATAAAGCAAAATGTTTTGGTCTAGCAACTGATCAAAAAGCTTATTGTGCTTATGACCTTCCATCTGCTAAAGGAACTTGTACTTGGTTTGCCATTACCAAGGCATTGAATGGAAAATATCCCGTTTGGGCAAACCAATACGATGTATGGCCACCTAAGATTTCCAAAAAACACGCCGACTATTGGTATAGCCTGTGTTTTGCTTTTGTATTGGCAGAAAACCGTTGTGTGGTTACCAAATTTGAAAAAGATAATCCTGTAAAAGATGCACCAGAAGTATTTGTAGATAATCCACTAAGCACCAACAATAAGGAAAGCTTTTGGAATACTACGCTAAAGCCTACAATACTTGTTAATACCACTATGGGTGGCGGAATTGCAAATGAATTAGTAGAAGCAATAACAGACCTATATACCTATTGGAATCAAGAATATTGCAAAGGGCAAACTATAGAACATGTAGGACTAAAACAAGAAGCCTACTTTAAATATTTTAGTTATCCAGACTTTGTTACGCCAAATAGTGGCTTGATACAAATAAAGAAATATGCTGAGGTAAACTCCTGCACCGACCTATTGAATAAATTTACAGACATTCAGAAGCTAACATCCGAAGTAAAGAAGGAATTATATAAACTGTTGGTAGAAGAGTTTGGGTATTTTGAATAGGGTTCAACCCTTTTTAATAAATATAAAACATAGAACTCTTTCATGGAATGAGTTGCCAATTATAACAAACCTGACAGGTCTCAAAGACCTGTCAGGTTTGTTATAATGGAATGAGATGCCTGCGGCATGACAATGAAAGTGCAGGATCATTTGTAAATAGCCCTTGTAATAGAATTTATGAAATAATAACAGACCACTATAAAAAAAGCCACCACTTACAGTGGTTTGTTTACTGGACCTGTCTTGTCCTTTTGTTCGTTATTCGATTTTATAACTAAACCGTTAATAAATTTGAATATTCTATGTTACAAAAGCAGAAAATAGTTCACTTTGCAAGGTGCATGTATTAAAATATTGGTATTTTGTAGAATGAAAGTAGCATGGTACAGCAAATTGCAATGTTTGTTTTTGTTATGGTACTTAGCGTTAGTTTGTGAGATATTATTAAATTAAAAAGAAAGTATGGTTGCTAGAATATATAAATTAGTGTTATTAATTTTTTTGCTGTTTAATTGCACTTTTAGTGAGGCAGCTTCTGATAAGTTTCTATTAGTTGATACTACCATAAACCCTCCATTAATAATAGATAGTTATAATGATAGCTTCTACAACTCTGTGTTGGAAGCCGCCTCCAGCATTGCTCAACCCTATTTGTTGCATCAGGGCTTTTATACTATGCAAGGAGTAACCGTTAGTGGAAGCTCGATACTATATAATGGTGTAACCTATCCTGTTTCTGAAAGTTACTTTAATCCTGGCACAGGTTACTACATTGCTTCTTCGTCTTATGCCCAATATGGAATTAGTAATTTTTCGACAATATGGCCTACTCGATGTCCTAATGCTTTTTACGATTCCTCAACCCATACTTTTTTTTCTAAAATTGATTGTGTAGGTTTTGGTACTAGGTTGCTTTCGGTTGTGGGAGGAAAAACATCTAGCACCAATGCCTACCTAAATTTGATTAAGGTTATTAAAGCAAATAATGTTGCGCCCATTGCTTCAAAAGGATTTGTAGCCATGGCATATCAATTTGCCGTAGATTTTCCTACCATTAAATCAACTGCTAAACCAGGATGGACTTACGTTTCGGGAAATGTGTGCGATGTGAAAGTGATTGATGGATATAATCATGTGTTGCAGAGTGCTGTGGGGACTTACAATGGTGTTAGGAAAGGTGGGTTTGCACTTTGCCAGCCTGGAGACGTTTTGGCTTTTGGTTATGATTCATCTGCTTCTGCAAATGGTCACTTTATGATTTTGGATAAGGAGCCTCAATTATTGAATGCATCTACTCTTCAAACTTATTATCCAAAGGCCACTGCTGCAAAGGTGAAAGCATTTGCTACTGCCCACAAAGTTTATGCTGTTAGCGTTATTGATGATTCGGGAAAGAATGCGCACTTTTTTGATTCTAGAACAAGTTACAGTGGCATTGGGCATGGAACTGTTTTGATTGTTGCCGACACCGCTGATGATGCCCCAGTTGGTTTTATCTTTTCTCCATCAACTAATATCTCCTATTCTCCCATTGATACATCCCATTGTTATGCCATTTCGGTGGGCAGATATGTAAGTTCGGCACAATTGCCTGTTTCGCTTACTTCATTTGTGGCTACAGAAAATGAGAAAATTGTTTCGTTAGATTGGCAAACAGCAGAGGAGATGAATGTAGATAAGTTTCAGATAGAGCGAAGTGGAGATGGAAAAACTTTTGCAGTAATAGGTTCTCAAAATTCAATAGGCGTTGGAAATAATAATTATCATTTCATAGATTATGCTCCATTGGAAGGGAATAATTACTACCGGATAAAGATAAATAATAAGGATGGTTCTGGTATATATAGTAAGGTATATGAAATTGTAAGGAAAAATACCAAGTCTAGGATTTTGTACCCTAACCCAACAAAAGATGTGATAAACATTGTGGGTAGTGATGTTAGGCAAATTGTTGTGGTTGACAAATTAGGGAGAGTGGTTTTGTTGAAGTTGATAAAAGATAATTCTAATATTCATACTATTAATTTAGAGAATCTTCCTAGTGGTAGTTATTATGTTCGTTTGCTTAATAAACTGGGAAATCAGGAAGAGACAGGATTTATTAAATATTAGCTTGGTTTGTTTAAGGTTTTTAAGGTGTCCTTAATTTAATTTTGACGACTACATTTAAATGGAATTTAAAAAATTATGTTAACATAGTGCAAGAGTTTTAATATAAATCATCCTATTAAGCTTGAATTGTGCGTTCTTTGCCGAATTATTTTGAAGTTTAGTTAATTAAAAATAACATTTGCGAACTATTTTAAGATAATTCATTAAACGTAAACAATAAATCGTTGTCATTAGGCAGCATTAGAATAAAATACATCATCTAACGTAAAACTTGAAAATATGAAATTCAGATTTCTACTCGCTTTTGTCATTACAGTTTTTAGCCTTTGTAGCTACGGTCAAACCAAGTCACTGTATTTTGTGAATGGTACATCACAAAAATTTAGTATTTGTGAAAACTCTCCGGGGTTTGACTTTACTAACTATCTGACTGCTTATGATACTTCTACTGGTGTTTTTCTTTCCTACACACCATTAAGTGAAACGCAAAATGGAAGTTTTGCAAATCTCCCTCATACCTATAAAAACTCGTCTCATGTATTCACTCCTACCACAACAACCTATGTGCCTCCCGCTAATTTTTCTGGAACGGATGTATTTACTATTCAGGTAAGTGATGGAGTTCATACGGCAACTACTACTTTCACGGTTACCATTAATCCACTACCTACTGTTTCTGCTATCTATGGTAACACTATTTCATGCGGAAGTGGAATAAACTCTTTAACTAATGCTACAAGTAATGGAATATGGAGTAGCGATAATACAGTTGTATGTAAAGTGGATAGTTTGACAGGAGATGTTACGCCTGGTGCTGCTGGAACTGCCAATATTGGTTACACTGTTACAAGCACAATTACTGGATGTTCAAATACTGTTACCACCCCATTTGTAGTTAGTGGGCCTCCTACTAACATTGCTAATATAGGCTTAGCTACGGGTAGCTCTGCTTCTATTTGTGTTGGTTCAACAACCACATTTACCGATGCAACAGCTGCTCCTACTGGTGGTTTTGCATATTGGAAAAGTTCTAATACAGCTAGAGCCACTATAGATAGTTTAACTGGTGTGATTACAGGTGTTTCAGCCGGTAACGCAACGATTAGCTATATTGTAACAAATGTATATGGATGTAGTGCAAATAAAACTAGAACTGTGACAGTTACTGCTGCTCCTGCTGTTGATACCATTTCCTATACCACTAAAAAAGTTTGCGTTGGGTCTTCAATTACGCTTTCTAATGCAGCGGCTTTCTCAAGAACTGCAACTGTTACTTGGACTACTAGCAATGCAAATGCGACAACTGCTGTTACAGGATTTTTCCCGTATACTGCTTCTGTAACTGGTGTTTCTGCTGGAACAGACTCCATCTATTTTAATTACACTAATGGAGGTTGTACGGCAACAGCAGCTTTGCTTATTACTGTTAACCCATTGCCACAAGTAGGTGCAATTACTGGGCCTACTTCAATATGTCAATATAACACCGCACAATTATCAGATACAACCCCTAAGGGTGTTTGGACAAGTAATAGAACGGCAATTGCAACCATCAATTCTTCAACTGGATTGCTTACAGCTTTAACGCCGGGTAGAGCTCAAATTACTTATAGTGTTACAAATAGTTTTGGTTGTGTTGGTACTGCAACTGTAATTGATACGGTAAACGCTAGTGCTGTTGTTTATCCTATAACTGGAACAAACAGTATTTGTATTGGTTCCTCAACCCAGCTAGCTGATAATACGATTGGTGGTGTTTGGTCTGTAAGTGACAGTAAGGTAGCAACTATAGATAATACAGGTAAATTAACTGGTAAGGCAACAGGAAATGATACAGTTTCTTATACTTACACAACAGCTGGCGGTTGTACCCAAGTGGTTACTTTCCCAATTACTGTTGCTTCGAGTGTGGTAGTTGCACCAATATCTGGAGTATCTAGTATCTGTTTAAACAATACGACACAATTAACCGATGCATCTGTAGATCCTTCTGCTACTTGGAGTAGTAGTGATCCAACAATTGCAGTAGTTGATAATCTTGGTAACATCACAACTATTCAAGCAGGGGTGGTAACTATTAGTTACACAATTGGTACTGGTAGTTGTAGTGGAACTGCATTAAAAAACTTTATTGTTTATGGTTTGCCAGGTATTGGTAACAATAGTGTTGCTGCTGGTGATACATCTATTTGTACTGGAAGTACGTTTAAATTAACTAATGATAGCACGGGTGGGGTTTGGAGTTCAAGTGCTTCGTTTGCTTCAGTAGATACTGCTGGTGTTGTTAGTGGTCTTTCTTCGGGAAGTACTGTAATTACGTATAGTATCACTGATAAGAATGGTTGCTACAGCTCTGCATCAACAACAGTTACAGTAAATCCTTCTCCTGCAACTTTCAAAATTGCGGGTTCTAATTCTACTTGTTTAAGTGGTGTTAACGGATTGAGCATATCTGTGCCAAACGTTACAACTGCTTGGCAGGTTAGTAATAAATCAATAGCTACACTATCTAATTATGGTAATGCGCAAAGCACCACTTTAATTGCCAATAAAACCACTACTGGTCAAACAACAGTTTATTGTACTGTAAAGCTGGGTCAGTGTTCTAGAACAGATTCATTAACTGTAACTGTGAATAAGGCGTTGGTAATGGCACCAATTGTTGGGGCTGACAATCTTTGTTTGGGTAGTACTTCTACTTTCACTGATTCAACTAATAGTGGAACCGTAACTTGGTCTATTACAGGAGGAACTGGTAGTGCTTCTATTTCTGGAGGAGTAGTTACACCAGTAACCGTGGGTACTGCAACCATTAACTATGCAATTAATGCAGGCGTTGGTTGTAGTGGTACAGTTAGTAAAACAGTAATGATTAATGCTTTGCCTGTTGTTGCTGCAATAACAGGGTCTTCAACAACTTGTGCGGGGTCTACTTATACCTATACAAATGCTACTACTGGTAATGGTGGAGTTGGACTTTGGACTAGTTCGAACACTGCTTCTGCAACCATTGATTCATCAACTGGGGTTTTAAATGCAATTGCTGCTTCCAGAAACTCAATTATCATCAGGTATAAATATACTAGTGCAGTAGGTTGTTCTGCAACCAGTGCTGGTTTCCCAATAACTGTTCAAGCAGGTTTTGGACTTCAACCTAATAACACCACAATTGCTTCTTTATGTGCTGGTAGTAGTTTTACATTTGGTAACCGTACTTCTGGCGGAACATGGTCAAGTTCAAACACTAATGTTGCTACTGTAAATAGTACTACTGGTGCTGTAACTGCTGTTGCTTCTGGATCAACAATCATTCAATATCAACTTGGTGGTGGAGGCTTCTGTGCTGCCGTAGCAAACAGTCCATTAACTGTAGTTCCTGTTCCGGTAGCGGTAGCTACTACAGGAGATAGCGTTCTTTGTGTAGGTCAAAACACACAGTTATACAATGCTTCTCCAGTTCCTACTAATGGAACAGCGGTTTGGAGTAGTAGTGATCCTACTGTTGTTAAAGTAAATGCAACTGGTTTTGTAACTGCAGTTGGTGCAGGTACAGCATCAATATACTATACGCTTACAAACCCTAAAGTAAGTGTATCAACTTGTACTTCAATTGCTACAAAAAACTTTACTGTTAATTATAACCCAGTTGTTCCTAGCATTGTTGGTAATGGAAGCACTATTTGTGTGGGCAATACTTTAGCGTTGAGTGATACCACAAGCGGTGGTATATGGGGCGTAAATGATACAACTATCGCAACAATATCTTCTACAACTGGTTTGGTAACGGCCGTTAAGGGTGGTAATGTAATATTTACTTATACGGTAGAAAATGGCAAAACAGGTTGTAATACAACCGTGTTTGGTAATGGTACAATTATAGATCTACCTGTAATTGGTGCAATTCAAGGAAACAACATCACTTGTGTTGGTCAACAGTCTCAATTGTCTAATGTTACTACACAAGGTGTTTGGGGAAGTTCTGTTCCTAGTGTTGCAACGGTAAGTTCTACAGGTTTGGTTTCTCCACTTTCAGAAGGAACAACTATAATCAGTTATACTTATACAAATCCGACTTATGGTTGTGTAAATTCAGCAACTGACACATTAAGTGTTAATCCTGTTCCTGTCGTTGGACCTGTAACTGGTAATTCAACAATTTGTAACGGTAGCTTACTCACAGTTGCAGACTCTTCCGTAACAGGTAGTTGGTCTAGTTCAAATACAAATATTGCAACGATAGACAGTGCTGGTACAGTAACTCCTATTGCTCCAGGAAAGGATACGATTGCTTATACAGTTACGTTCCCTGTTACTAATTGTAGCACAAAACAAATATTACCTATCACTGTAAATGCAACACCAGTAGCTTCTTTTACTGTAAACAATACATCACAGTGCTTGAGTGGTAACTATTTTACATTTACAAACACAAGCACATTGAGTGCAGGGTCATTCACAAGTGTTTGGACTATCGATGGAAAAACGTTTATAACAACAAATCCTTCTTGCTCATTTACAGCTGCGGGTACTTATACCATTAAATTGGTTGTTTCTAGCGGTACAGGTTGCGCAGACAGTTCTACACAGACTGTGACAGTTAATCCTCAATCCAATGTTGGATTCACTATTAATAATAATAGTCAATGTTTAACTGGCAACAACTTTGTCTTTAATAATACATCTACTATTAGCTCTGGTTCTGCATCTTACAGTTGGAGTTTTGGTGATAACAGCAAAACTGTTTCAACACTTAATCCTACTTATACTTATGCATCCTCTGGAACTTTCAATGTTGTTTTAACTTCTACTTCTAGTTTTGGTTGTTCAGATAGCATTTCTCAAAGTGTAACTTTAATTGCAAATGTTTCCCCTGCTGTTTCTGTTAAAGCTTCTTCTACTAGCATTTGTACAGGTTCTAGTGTAACCTTTACTGCAAGTGCTACAAATGGTGGTGCAACTCCGGCTTTCGAATGGTTTAAAAATGGCATCAGTGTTGGAACAGGAACTTCATACAGTGATAATGCTATTAATAATGGAGATTCTATCTATAGTGTCATCACAACTAATGCCACTTGTTACACTTCTCTTACTGCAAAAAGTAATAAGGTTGTAATTGCAGTAGCTCCTTATGTTCTTCCTAGTGTTACTATTAGCAATCCCTCTACAACAATCTGTTCTGGTTCAAGCGTAACATTCACTGCTTCTGCAACAAATGGTGGGTCAGCACCTACTTATCAATGGACTGTAAATGGTGTGAATGTAGGTACAGGTGCTACTTATACTTCGAGTGCTTTCGCTGATAAAGATATTGTTGCTACAACACTTAATAGCACAGCTAGTTGTGTTCTGGCTAGAAACGTAAATAGTAATACTGTTACTTTATCTGTTAAAACATCAACAAGCTCTACAACAAACTATTCAATCTGTGCTGGTACATCTTATACCTTTAATGGTATAACTCATGACAGTGCAGGCACTTATGTTTCTCATCTTACAAACTCTGTAGGTTGTGATAGCACTGCTACATTAATATTGGCCATTAAATCTGCGACTTCTTCTACTACTAAAGCAAGTGTTTGTAATGGTGATTCTTATTCTTTCAATGGTAATAATTACAAAATAGCGGGTAGTTACACTATTCATTTAATAAATGCAAATGGTTGTGATAGTGCAGCAATTTTGATATTGACTGTTAATCAACCTTCTTCATCAAAAACTTCAATTTCTGCATGTTCTAGCTATTCTTGGAATGGAACTACTTACACTAAGGGTGGAACTTACACCTACAGTACAAAAAATGCGGTTGGTTGTGATAGTACTGCTACTTTGATTCTTACAATCACTCAACCTTCAGCTTCAACAACTAGCATAACAGCTTGTAGTAGCTACACTTGGAACGGTTCTACCTACACAAAGGGTGGTAGCTACACTTATGTTACAAAGAACGCAGTTGGTTGTGATAGTACAGCAACTTTAATCCTTTCAATCAACCAACCTTCTACTTCTACAACTAGTATTACTTCTTGTAGCAGTTACAATTGGAATGGAACTATATACACTAAGAGCGGTTCTTACATCTATAGCACAAAGAATGCAGTAGGTTGCGATAGTACAGCAACTTTAATTTTAACCATTACTCAACCTTCTACTTCCACTTCTAGTATTACAGCTTGTAGCAGTTATACTTGGAATGGTACAACCTACACTAAGGGTGGAACTTACACATACTCAACTAAGAATGCTGTGGGATGTGATAGCACTGCAACATTAAAATTAATTATAACCCAACCTACTACTTCTTCCACAAGTATAATTGCTTGTAGCAGTTATACTTGGAATGGTATTACTTACACGAAGAGTGGTACTTACACTTATACCACTACTAATGCTGTAGGATGTGATAGTACTGCTACTTTAGTATTAACAATCAACCAGCCATCTATTTCTTCTACAAGTATTACAGCATGTAGCAGTTATACTTGGAACGGCAAAACGTATATTAAGAGTGGTAGCTACACCTATATTACAAAGAATGCTTTAGGTTGTGATAGTACTGCTACTTTACTATTGACAGTAAATTATCCTTCTACATCTACTACCAGCATTGCAGCATGTAGCAGTTATTCTTGGAATGGTACAACCTATACGAAGAGTGGTACTTATACTTACTTGACAAAGAATGCTGTAGGATGTGATAGTACAGCAACTTTACTATTAACGGTTAATTATCCTTCTACTTCTGTAACAAAAGCAAGTATTTGTATCGGAACTTCTTATGCCTTCAATGGTAAATCGTATGATTCTGCAGGTACTTATGTAGCTCATTTAACGAATTCAGTTGGTTGTGATAGTGCTGCTACTTTGATAGTAACGTTGAAATATCCTAGCACATCTATTACTCTTGCTAGCATTTGTGCAGGAACAACATACACATTCAATGGTAAGTCTTATGATTCTGCTGGCTCTTATGTAGCGCATCTTACAAATTCAGTTGGATGTGATAGTTCTGCAACTTTAGTATTAACTGTTAACCCATTAACTGCTTCTACTACTAAAATTAGCATTTGTCCTAGTGCATTACCATACACTTGGAATGGTTTAACATTTACAGGTGCTGGTACTAAAATAGTTCATCTAACAAATAGCAATGGTTGTGATAGTTCTGCAACATTAGTGTTGTCAATTAAACAACCAAGTAGTTCAACTACTAAACTAAGTATCTGTTCTAGTGCTTTGCCTTATTCTTGGAATGGCTTGTCATTCACGGGTGCGAGTTCATTAACTGCACATTTAACAAATGCGGATGGTTGTGATAGTGCTGCTACTTTAATATTGACTGTTAACCCAATTACAACGTCGACTACCACATTAAGTATCTGTCCTAGTTCATTACCTTACTCTTGGAATGGTATAACATTTACTGCTGCTGGTTCAAAATCTGCTCATTTAACAAATAGTAATGGTTGTGATAGTGTCGCTACTTTGGTATTATCTCTTCTTCCTACAAGTACTTCTACCACTACTGCTAGCATTTGTATTGGTTCTTCATATTCATTTAATGGTAAAAATTATGATAGTACAGGGACATACATTGCTCATCTTACAAACTCAGTAGGTTGTGACAGTGCTGCAACTTTAGTGTTAACAGTTAAGGCTGCTACAACATCAAATACTATAGCTAGTGTATGTGCTGGCAATGGTTACAATTTTAACGGAACTATTTATGATAGCACTGGTTCTTACACTGTTCATTTAACTAATGCAGTAGGTTGTGATAGCGTTGCTAAATTGGTATTAACAGTTAAATATCCTACTGCTTCTATTACTTCTGCAAGTATTGATTCTGGTAAAACCTACACATTTAATGGTATAGTTTACAGTTCAGCAGGTACTTATGTCGCTCATTTAACAAACAGTGTAGGTTGTGATAGTGTTGCTAAGTTGATTCTTACTGTTATTAATCCAACATCTTCAACTACAAGTGCTAGTATTTGTGCAGGAAGCAGTTACCTATATGGTGGAAAATTGTATGATTCTGCTGGTACATATATTTATCATTTCACAAATGCTGCTGGGGGTGATAGTACAGCTACATTGATTTTGACTTTAAATAAGGCAACTTCATCAATTACTTCTGCAAGTACTTGTGCTGGTACAGGTTACATATTCAACGGAACTAGTTATGATAGTGCAGGAACATACATAACTCATTTAACCAACAGTTTAGGATGCGACAGTGTAGCTACTTTGGTTTTAAGCGTTAAATATTCTACTTCATCAATTACAAAGGCTAGTATATGTATAGGAAGTTCTTATACATTCAATGGCTCTATTTATTCTGCTGCGGGTACTTATAATACTCATTTCACCAGTGCATCAAACTGTGATAGTGTTGCTACTTTAATCTTGTCTATTAATGACACCGTCTCTTCTGTAACAAAAGCAACTATTTGTGCTGGAAGTTCTTACACATTCAACGGTTCAAGCTATGACAGTGCTGGTATCTATGCTTCGCATCTTACTAGTTCAACAGGTTGCGATAGTGTTGCTAGATTGGTTTTATCTATAAATTATCCAAGTGTATCTACTACAACAGCCAGTATCTGCTCAGGAAGTTCTTACAACTTTAACGGAATGGTTTATGATAGTGCAGGTACATACACTACTCATTTAACTAATTCTGTTGGTTGTGATAGCGTTGCTACCTTAATATTGAAATTGAATAAGACAAGTCAAACAATCACTAATGTTAGTATTTGTTCTGGTAGTTCTTACACATTCAATGGTGTAACTTATGATAGTACAGGTGCATATACGTCACATTTTGTAAATTCTGTAGGTTGTGATAGTGCTGTAACCTTAAACTTAAAAGTTAATTACCCTAGCACCTCTTCTACAACTGTTGCCATTTGTTCTGGTAGTACTTACTACTTCAACGGTTCGGTGTATGATACTGCCGGTGCTTATGTTACTCACCTTACCAGTTCAACAGGTTGTGATAGTATAGCTACTTTGATATTAAAAGTTAATGCTGCTGTTTCATCTTCTACAACTGCTACTATTTGTTCAGGAAGTTCTTATACCTTCAATGGTACTACTTACGATAGCGCTGGAACTTATGTGGCTCACCTACTAAGTGCCACCAACTGTGATAGCGTTGCTACTTTATTGTTGACAGTAAATAAGAGTTCTTCTTCTATTACAAACGCTACTATCAAGAAAGGCGATTCTATTACATTCAATGGTGTAGTATATGATTCCACAGGTACTTATACAGCACATTTAACAAATGCGGTAGGTTGTGATAGTACTGCTACTTTGTCTTTAGTTGTTACAGATATTGTTCCAGTAACATTGAAATCGTTCACTGGTAACTATCAAAATGGCGCAACTAGTTTAAGTTGGTCTTCTGCAAGTGAATTGAATTTAGCTTCATACATTATTCAACGTAGTTCAAACGGTGTTGATTTCGTAAATGTGAAATCAATCAATGCTACTAACAAGTCTAATGGGGCAACTTACACATGTTCTGATGCGGTAAATATTACTGGTAACATTTATTACAGATTAAAGTTAGTAGATAAAAGCGGTGTTTCTTCCTACAGTGCAACTGTGATAGTATCTGTTTCTTCTAATTATACTTTCTCAGTATATCCTAACCCAGTTAGAAATGTACTTACAGTTCACGTTAATGATGTAAAATCTGAAAACGTTACACTACAGATTGTGAATTTATTGGGCAAGCAAGTGCATCAACAACAAGCTAACTTCATCGCAGGTAACAATGATGTTACTATCGATGTTTCTAAATTTGCTCAAGGAAGTTACATCCTTTTAATAAAAGGTGATAAGATTCAGCAAAAACAATTCATCAAATTGTAATCTTAATATGGTTATTTAAACAAACCCCTTGTCTCTTTTGATGACAAGGGGTTTTGTTTTTAGTACTGTTTTTCGATTATTTCCTATTGGTTCTTATATTTTTTTATATTTGGTCATCATAGCATTTTAAGCTAAGGTTAAGGTTCTTTTCTTTCTTGTTTTATATGCTTACTATGAATTTCTGTTTCTACTTATAATTGATTATCGATGCGCTTTAGTTTTAAAGTTTTAATATTGGTTTTCCTTTCTCTTCCAATATCTTGTTATTATGCTCAGGCTCAAAAAAGCTTATATATAGATACAATAAAAGGTAATTTAAAAGCAGGGACTAATGTTTCGGTTTCTATGAGGACTAAAGGATTTCGTGCCATTGTTGGATTTCAAGGCACAATAAAATGGGATACAACAGCTCTACAATTCTCTAATTTAAGTTATGGTACTAGTTCCATTAATCTTGCTGCTGGAGACTTGAATGTTAATAATAATTTTCTAACTTTTATATGGACAGATGCTTCATTACATCCCAATTATATTCCAGATACAACCATTATTTTCACTTTAAACTATAAAGTTAGAACATCCATAAATAGTGGTAATGCGTTGGTCACTTTATCAAATTCACCAACCCCATTGCAAATTATTGATACTACAATTGCAACAGCCATCTCATTAAATAAACTTAGTTCCTACAGTAAAAATGGTTTCAATTATCTATCTTGGTCAATATTGCCAGACAATAAAGTTGCAAGCTATACTATTCAGAGAAGCATCAACGGTACTGACTTCGAGAATATTGATGTCTTGTCAGTTCTAAATAATGATTTTGCAACAAATGGAAATGGATATTATGCGGATTCTGTTCACATACTAGTCCAAAATATATACTACAGATTACTTATAGAAAATACTGATGGATCTTATTCATACAGTAATATAACGAAGGTTCAATCCACTGATAGGGAATCCATTTTTTCTATCTTTCCAAATCCTGTTCATGATTTACTTACTATTCAGCTTTATAGTATTATATCAGAAACAGGATATTTACAAGTATCGGATTTTGATGGTAAGCTGGTTTTTCAACAACGTATTAAGGTTCATATAGGACTTAATAAGTTCATATTAAATACTTCTAACTTTAAAAAAGGTAATTATATTTTTTTATTTACTGGTATTAATTCAGTTCAAAGAAAGTTCTTGAAACTATAATAGGTATTTGTTTTTGTGATAATATTCTTTAAGTAGTTATGCCAACTTGATTAATGCTTCTTACCTCTCATTTTACATTTTTTATCTTTAAGTCACCCTATATTTTTATAAATCAAAGCTTTAAACAAACCTCTTTGCTATAAAAATTCATTGCGATGGCTTAAAAGGTTTCTTTTATGGCACAAATTTCAGTTTGATAGTTATACACATGTCAAATTGTTAATAAACCTGAGCGATATAGGTTAAAATATGTCTTTTTTGCATCTGATTTTAGTGAATTAGCTTATAAAGAATCTATTATTCATATAATTTCACGGCGATGGTAGAAAAGTTTTTTTATCTTTTCATTTTATGGATAATGAGATATTACCCATAAATCACTAGTCACTTATAACTAACCTCTAATCTTTTAAATTGCTTTACCCCCTTTTCATTTTGATACATTGTTTATTTAAAAATATATACTACATTTCCGCTCATTGGTAAAGGGAACATAATTTTAGGATTAAATTTAGAAGATGAGTTCATTATTTAGAAAAAAGTCAATAGATAAGATAGTAGCAGATAGTGAAGCCGGTTTAAGTGATGGGCATGGGGGAGGTCATTCTCTAAATAAAGTTCTTGGTGTTAAAGACCTCACTTTTATGGGCATTGCGGCCGTGATAGGTGCAGGGATTTTTTCTACAATTGGAACAGCAGCTTACAATGGAGGTCCAGGTATCTCTATTCTATTTATTATTACGGCCATTACTTGTGGGTTTAGTGCATTGTGTTATGCAGAATTTGCGAGTAGAATCCCAATTGCAGGAAGTGCCTATACTTATGCGTATGTTAGTTTTGGAGAAATTGTGGCCTGGATAATAGGTTGGGCTTTGATATTAGAATATGCCATTGGAAATATAGTTGTAGCGATAAGCTGGAGTGGATATTTTAATAATTTATTGCAGGGCTTAGGTATTCATCTGCCAGATTGGTTAGTTAATGATTCTTTTTCTGTAAAGGCACTTGTGGATGAGGCAGCCATTGCTACTGCTAATCATCAACCTTTAACCGAAACAATGCAATCTGCCAATGCGGCTTGGAATAGTGCCCCTATTCTTTTTGGCAAACATTTATTTATGAATGTACCTGCTTTTGGCATTGTGGTACTTATTACTATTTTGGCTTATATAGGTATTAAAGAAAGCAAGAAGACTACCAATGCTATGGTTGTTTTTAAGATTATTGTTATTATTCTTATCATCATTATTGGTAGTTTCTATGTTAAATCGAGTAATTGGCATCCCTTTATGCCAAACGGCTTTGGGGGGGTTCTTGCTGGGGTTTCGGCTGTGTTTTATGCCTACATTGGATTTGATGCTATTTCTACTACAGCCGAAGAATGTAAGAATCCTCAGAAAGATTTACCTCGTGGAATGATTTATTCGCTTATTATTTGTACGGTTTTGTATATTCTAATTGCCCTTATTCTGACTGGCATGGTTAACTATAGCGAACTAAAAGTAAATGATCCACTTGCCTACGTTTTCGAAAAAATTCACCTCACCTGGATTGGGTATATCATATCGGTTAGTGCTGTTATTGCTACTACAAGTGTTATGTTAGTGTTTCAGCTGGGGCAACCACGTATATGGATGAGCATGAGCAGGGATGGGTTATTACCAAAGAAATTCTCAGAAGTACATCCAAAATTTCAAACGCCAGCATTCGCAACAATCATTACAGGCATATTAGTTGGCGTTCCTTCTTTGTTTTTACCAAGTAGCTTAATGACAGATCTTACTAGCATCGGTACACTATTCGCATTTGTATTAGTTTGTTTTGGCGTTTTAGTATTACCAAGAATGACTCATGCCAAAAAGAGCGCGTTCAGATTGCCTTACATAAACGGAAAATTTATTCTTCCTGTACTTACAGTATTAATAATGACAGTTTTTCATTCTCGAATTTCTGATGCATTTACTCATGTTAATACCGAAGGTTTTCAAGAAATTTTATTCTTGGTATTTATACTAACATTAATCGTTGTAGCCGTACTCTCTTTTCTGCGTAATTATTCTGTCATACCCATAATTGGGGCAATGTCTTGCCTTTACTTATTGACAGAAATACCTGCTATCAGTTGGTTATGGTTTTTTATTTGGATGGGATTCGGGCTGCTGATTTATAATTTTTATGGTAAAAAGAATAGTAAGCTGAGTAAATTATAAACCTAGATATTGACATAATGATAAAGTAAGCTTGATACTTTACCCTTATTTTCGCCCCCAAATTTTTATTTTTTGTCACAGCCTTCAGTAGCAATTGTTATTTTAAATTATAATGGGCGAAAACATCTTGAGATGTTTCTTCCTTCTGTGCTTAATAGTTCCTATCAAAACAAGCGTATTGTAGTAGCAGATAATGCCTCAACTGATGATTCGATTACTTATGTAAAAGAATACTTTCCTGCTGTAGAGATTCTTATTAATAAACAAAATGATGGTTTTGCTGGTGGATACAACTGGGCGTTGAACCTAGTAGAAAGCGATTATTATATTTTACTAAACTCTGATGTTGAAGTAGTTTCCGGATGGATAGAACCCATTATTCGTTTAATGGAAAATGATCGAAAGATAGCCGCATGTCAACCGAAACTGCTTGCATACAATGAGAGAACTTTATTGGAGTATGCTGGTGCTTCTGGGGGATGGATAGATAAATTAGGTTATCCTTTTTCCAGAGGAAGGGTCTTTGATGTATTGGAGGTAGATAAACATCAATACGAAGATATTCAAGACATTTTTTGGGCAAGTGGGGCTGCTATGTTTGTGCGAAGTAATGTGTTTCATCAATTAAGTGGTTTTGATGCTTCTTTTTTTGCTCATCAAGAAGAAATTGATTTATGTTGGCGAATGCAATTGGCAGGATATTCTATTAAGGTCGTTCCTGAATCTGTAGTTTATCATGTGGGGGCAGGAACATTGCCAAGAGGAGGGAGGAAGGTGTTTTTAAATTTTAGAAATAATTTATTAATGCTTTCTAAGAATCTTACTGTAAAAGAGAAATTTACGATAATACCTTTTCGTTTCTTATTGGATGCTATTTCTGCTTGGAAAGGCTTATTTCAGGGGGATTTATATTTCTTTACAGCAATTTGCAAAGCGCATTTTACAGTCTTATATTTATGGTTAGGAGGATACAAATCGCATACTTTAAATCGTGTTCCACTTAAACAGTTAAAAGGCGTATTTGGAGGTTGTGTGGTGTATCAATACTTTATAAAGAAGAAACTCTATTTTTCTGAAATTGTGGAAAAATAGAAAAGATTGAAAAATGTTTCAAGGAAGATGCTGATTGTATTGTCTGGAACCTTATTTTTGCTTTGAAATTAAAAAAATATGAGTAGCAACGAACATATCATTGAGCAAGAGGAAACAAATTTAGACTTTACTAAAAGTTGGGTAAATTCTTCAAAGTTCATTTTTTATCTTTCAGTAGTGTGCATTCTATCTGGTCTATTTGGTAACTGTATCAAGTTGTTCAAATCTGGCTACAAGGGGCATCCAGATGTTGAGATTCAGAGCAGTACACAGTATAAGCCTGAATACAAATAAAAAAATAAAAAAAAGTTTGTTTCTTTAAAATTTCACTCCTATATTTGCACTCCGAAAAACAACAAAAGGTCTTACAGTTAATGCGAAAGTAGCTCATTTGGTAGAGCACGACCTTGCCAAGGTCGGGGTGGCCAGTTCGAGCCTGGTCTTTCGCTCACACAGAAATTCCATCTTAGGATGGAATTTTTTTTGGCAGCCTTGGTGGTGGAACTGGTAGACACGCAGGACTTAAAATCCTGTCTTCAGCAACGGAGGTGCGGGTTCGATTCCCGCCTGAGGCACAAAGCCCGCTTTTATAGCGGGCTTTTTTTATGCCCATCATTTTTTACGTTCTTTCCTTTATTGAATTCATTTATTAAATTCAACGTATTATTAAATAGCAATGACATTAAACTTTACTGATATTGAATTTTTCAAACTTCTAATGACTAAGATAGGGGAGAGGGACGCAACGGCGGTAAAAGATTATGAATAGCCAGAAACTGTGGAAACAGTAATCGAGACAAACGAAGTATTAAGAAAGGATTTTAGTTCAATGCATAGTTTTTTAAAAACTTGCATTAATGATTTTTGGGTATATTTTGAAAAATAAAAGATTTACTCCTGAGAACTTTATGGGTAAAAACAATATTTAAGCTTTTGTTTTTACCCCTTTTATTTTTGATTTCACAACTGTTTAAATTAGAATTATTAATGAACTGGAAAGTATTAAAAACAGAAAAGGATTACAACGATGCCACAAATAGGCTAATGGTTATTTTTCAAGCTACAAAGGGAACAGCTGAAGAGTACTAATTGTATTTGCTAACAGTTTTGGTAATGAAATATAATGACAAACATTTTGTGCTGATATAATAGTTCAATCGCTACTATTATGTATAAAATGATAGAAAGGGATAAAATGGGGAATAAATTGTGTAACTAGTCAGCATCAAATTAATGTTGTTCGCTAGATATCAAAGGTATGTAAATTCAATCATTAATGATCTACGCCAGATACCAACCGATGTAATTTTAATCATTAATGATCTTGGCTGGATATCAGGGGTATGTAAATTCAATCATTAATGATCTACGCCAGATACCAACCGATGTAATTTTAATCATTAATGATCTTGGCTAGATACCAAGGGTATCTAAATTCAATCATTAATGATCTACGCCAGATACCAACCGATGTAATTTTAATCATTAATGATCTTGGCTAGATACCAAGGGTATGTAAATTCAATCATTAATGATCTACGCCAGATACCAACCGATGTAATTTTAATCATTAATGATCTTGGCTGGATATCAAGGGTATGTAAATTCAATCATTAATGATCTCGGCTGGATATCAAGGGTATGTAATTTTAATCATTAATGATCTTGGCAAGATACCAACCGATGTAAATTCAATCATTAATGATTTCGGCTGGATATCAAGAGTATGTAAATTCAATCATTATTGATTTTGGCTACATACCAATTTCTCCCATAGCTTGGAGTCTTGGCTATAAAAAAGAGGCTAACACTAATAGTGTAGCCTCTTTGAGTGTGACTTAGCTGGTATGATCCGAAACTAAATATGCTTGTTTTTAAACGTTTAATTTTAGTTCTATTTGATAAAAATATCAAATGAACCCTCTTCTGTAGTGCTAAGGTTAGTGACAACAATGTTGTTCCATGCTTCTGGAAGGATAACACCAGAGAATGGGTTTACTAAAATTGTATCATTCACATTTCCTGCTACTACTAAAATTGATAGAACAGCCTTTGCCTTATTGGTAAAAGTTTTTCCTGAAACGACAGATTGGGTGACAACAACTGTTGGATTAATTTTAAAGTTTGTGACTCCAGAAGTATGGGATGAATGGGGATGATATTTGTCGGCAATCTCTTTGTGTAAGTCCGCTAGCACTTTGTCAGTTTCTCCTAACAGTTTTACATGTTTCATGATGTTACTCATTTTTACATAAAGATTGTTTTCACTAACTAGTATCATCACTCCTAGTTTAGCAGCTTGGTCAACTAAACCAGTATGGCTCTTTTTTAAGCTAGAAATATAGACTTGGTCTGCTGCAAAACCTGCCGCAGTAGTACCATCTGGCAAAGAACTTGCATGTTTGTCTACAATTTTTTCTTTTACTGTAATGATTTCTGCCGCCCTGTTGGTAGATACACCAATTAACGATTTTGTTTCGGATTCAGCAATTGTAATAGATGATGCATCAAGAATTACTTGAATAGAAGTAACTCCGGTATCAATGGTTGCAAAATCGGCAACCGCAATAGGCTTTGCGACGGTAATAGTTTTACCCATGATTTAAAAATTTAAAAGTTTAACAATAAAGCAAGAAAAGCGGGACGGAGAGAATATGCTTAGTTTTAAGTGGATGCTTTTGTAAGCAATTGTAAACTTTAAACTTTATGACTAAAACGTCTTTCATTGCAATATTAGTTGATTAATGGTCTAATGCTATATTAATTAATTGCTTTGGTGAATTAGCACTCATACTAACTAGTTGAGTGAAAATTACTACATCTTACATTGCCTATTGAAAATTTGTCTGCTGGTATTTATTTGATAACCTTAACCAATGGCCTTGAACAAAAGACAATCAGTTCACATTTTATTCGGAGAGATTGGTTGTAGTCAGTCGCATTAGATAGAAACTCTATGGTCTTTTAATAAATCAAGGGTAAGATTTGCTTCGAAAGGTGAAAAATGAAAGAGGTTGGCACAATGCTAGGCAGTAAAAAAACTAGGAATTAATGTTTGTAATTTTGATTTAGGTTATGTTGAGAAAGAAGCAAAAAATATGTCGAAGATTAAAAGTAAAAACTTAGTAGTCGAAAAAGTATGAAACTCCTTAGTTTAACGTGTGAGGTTGACTGAATGTTTATTAAGTAACTATAAGTATAAACTTAATAAATTGACTCTGAAAGTAAAGTATTGGGAAGAGTAGTTTGAACTCAATAATGTTTTCCATATTCTAGTAGGTTAGTGTACAATACTAAAAATGAGACAAAGTATTCCACCTTGTCTGTCATTTAATTTACTTTTTGTAGATGAATGTATAATTCTTACATCACACCTCATAAAGTGCAATAGCATGATGGGTTTAAAAATGGGGATGCCAAAAGCTTAAAGTAATAGCAACAAATTTTGGAATGGAATGAGTAAAACTATATAAAAACAAACTCTTTTCATACCTTACTATTCTCTCTTTTTCACTTTTAACTCATATTTCATAGTGTATAACTAATAAAGAAGCTTTATCTTGCGTGCCTACAGGTTTTTTATCTAATTACTAATATTTTTAAATCATGAAAAAGTACAAACCGGGGGTTCTTTTCGGCGCAGAACTAGAAGCTCTTTTGCAAGATGCAAAACAAAATGAATTTGCATTGCCAGCAGTTAACACTATTGGCACTAACACCATTAATGCTGTATTGGAAACCGCAGCAAAAGTAAACTCGCCAGTAATTATTCAGTTTTCTAATGGTGGTGCTCAGTTTATTGCAGGTAAGGGAATGCCAAATGGCAACTACGAAGCAAACATAGCAGGTGGTGTTTCTGGGGCATTGCATATTCATAATGTAGCTAAATATTATGGTGTGCCTGTGGTGTTGCATACTGACCATGCTGCTAAAAAGTGGTTGCCATGGATTAGTGGTTTGATTGATGCTGGTGAACAATTTTATAAAGAAAAAGGTCAACCATTGTTTAGCTCGCACATGCTTGATTTGAGCGAAGAACCTTTGGAAGAAAATATTCATACCTCTGTTGAATTCTACAAAAGAATGAAACCATTGGGTATGGCTATCGAAATAGAACTAGGCGTTACTGGTGGTGAAGAGGATGGCGTTGATAACAGCGATGTTGAAAATGATAAACTTTATACTCAACCTCAACATGTGGCTTATTCTTATGAAGAACTTGGAAAAGTAGGTAACTTGTTTACTATTGCAGCAGCTTTTGGTAATGTTCACGGTGTTTACAAACCAGGGAACGTAGAACTTAGACCAGAAATATTGAAGAACAGTCAGGACTACATCCAACAACATTATGGAACTGGGCCTAAACCAGTTTACTTTGTGTTTCATGGTGGCAGTGGAAGTCCGCAAAGCCAAATAAGGGAAGCTATCAGCTACGGTGCTATCAAAATGAACATTGATACCGATTTGCAATGGGCTTTCTGGGATGGTATTCTTCAAAACTATAAAAAGAATGAAGGGTATTTACAAGGTCAATTGGGCAATCCAGAAGGAGACGATAAGCCAAACAAAAAATATTACGATCCACGTGTGTGGTTGCGTAAGGCAGAAGAAAGCTTCAGCAAACGTTTGGAAATAGCATTCGAAGATTTGAATTGTATTAATAGGAACGCATAAGGAGTAGCATGTTTTAAATTATACGTTATGCTTTTTTAAGGGTAACAGTCTATTAAGGCTGTTACCCTTTTTTATTGGGAAAGTATCAGGTAATGGTTGTGAAATTTACCTTGGTTTTGATACAATTCACTTTAACTGTTTTAAAATGATCAAACTTTATGAAATTATTTATGATTAAGTTAGTTTATTATTCCTCTGATTCAAGCCATTCAATCAGCTTATAAGGTTATCTATGAATTTTGCAATTAATTTCATTGTTTGTATAAAACCAAATAGGTAGTAGATAGCAACCTTTGTTCCATTCTGAATCAGTTGTTGTTGAAGAACATTAATGACTATATTAATTATTATTTATGAGAAAGATTATTTTACCAGCGTATGTTTTATTGATTATTATCTTGAGTGCGTGCAATTCAACAAGAATCACAAGTGTTTGGCGAGAAGTAGATAAAAAAGTGTCGTTGAATAAACTTAATAAAGTACTGGTTGTTGCTTTTTTTAGTACAGAAACAGCCCGGCATAAATCCGAAGATCAAATGGTTATGTTTTTAGAAGGAAAAGGAGTTGCATCATACAACTATTTAGATGCTGGATTTGATAAGAAAAACGAAACTGCTTTAAGAAACAAGATTAATTATGATGGTTTTGATGGTGCAATTACAATGCGCCTTGTGGATGTTGAAAAGGAAAAGTCCTATTTTTCAAGAGACGCTTATTATCCCCCTCCCTACAATAGAAGTTTTGGTGGTTATTATTATTGGAATATGCCTTTTTATTCATCACCTGATTATTTTGCTGCAACAAAAACATATACTGTAGAAACAAACGTATTCTCTATTAAGGAAGATAAAATTATTTGGTCAGGAATAACCAAAACTACTGATCCAGAAGGCGTCAATAAAATGATGGAAGAAATTGTATTAGTTATTTATAAAAGGATGTTGAAAGAGGGGTTCATCTCTAAAAAATAACTAACAATTTACTCTATAAATCATTTAATATAGGGTATGCCATACATATTTTTAAAAGGTAGTAGGAGTATGAAGTAGGGAGTAAGTCAAAAAGGCAAAGCAATGCGCCTCAGGGGTTCGATTTAGTTTGGTTATATTCGAAAGAAACAAATCGATATATTGACTTTTTGATGAATTCATATCAACATGAATAATGGTGTTGTATACCGTACATTTTCAAGCTTATAATACTAAATCTAAATAATTTAATTCCTTTATTTCATATAAATTGAAAACGCAAGCCCAATTGTGTCATCAATATTTCTGCCATCATAAAGAATACCCTACACGGACTTGTTTCTGCATTGGAAATAGAGGTGAAAACCTTTGAAAATGCCCTCATTTTTTTTGCAGCTAGTAAACCTTTTAGGTATAATGTAATAAGTTGAAAGTGCCAAATAGAGAAAATATTCACGGATTTTTAGCATAAATCATTTCAATAAAACTAAAACTTATTGGCTGTCCCCCTTTACTTTGTACGTAATGAAGCAATTCTATTCATATTTGCTGTTGTTTTTATTGTTTGTGCTGCAAACGAATAATACAGTGGCACAAAACGATGCTTTAACAGCTCGATTGGAAACCGAAATGGAACATGCATCCCTTTTAATGCCTTGGGATGATGCGAATAAACGTATTAAGGAAAATGTTTTTATTAAGGTAATTACTAATAAAAAAGCATGCTTTATTGGTGAACCTTTATTGGTAACATATAAACTGTTCACTAGGCTTCAGTCGCATTCCAAAGTGATAGATGCACCTACTTTTTCGGGGTGTAGTGTGATTGAAATGACTACTAATAATTTAACAGAAGAAAAAGAGTTAGTGAATGGAAAACTATACAAAACCTTTATCATAAGAAAAGTGCAAGTATTGCCCCTGCAAGAAGGCTCACTTACTTTGGGTGAAGTTTCTGTTGACAATAAGATTATTTTTTATCAAACCGAAAATGGACATTTAGTTACCGTTGCAAAACAAGCACAGTTAAAAAGTACACAGCAGGTGATAACGGTTAAACCCTTGCCCACAGATAGTTCAAATAACCCATTGTCAACTACTATAGGCAAGTTTTTTATGATTGCAACGGTTGCTAAAACTGTAGATACGGCCAATGATAATAACTCTTTATCCTTAACTATAACCGGAAGTGGCAATTTTATGAATATGCACTGTCCGGCATTGGATTTCCCTAATGGAATTCTTGCTTTTGAACCAAAAGAGTCTGAATTGTTAGATAAACTTTCTTTTCCAGTAATAGGAGAAAAAAAGTTTGTCATTCCTTTTAGTTGCAAGCATGAGGGTAACTATGTAATTCCGCCTATTAGCTTTACTTATTTTGATGCTGATTCTGGTAAATATGTTTCAACAAAAACAAATTCTATTCAGATAAAAGTGATGTCAGCAGTGCCGTTAATTGATCCAGAAAAGGTGACTGACAGTGTTTCTAACTTTGAATATTTATGGATAGTGCCAGCCATTGCAGCTATTGTTGGGATTGTAATGATGTTCTATTCGTACAAAAAAAAGAAAAGTATTCTAGAAGTGAAAATGCCTACCTACAAAGAAACTGTTGAAAAAAAGGTTGCTTTTGATAAAATTAAGTTTGATTTTCAGCAAAGACTTGAATATTTGAAATTGAACATTGATGAAGCCATTTTTTATGCGGATACCAAAAAGTTATCGAATGAACTTTTAGAAGCCTGTACAAATGAGGATTACAAGCATGGGTTAAATGAAGTAATCAGTAGTTGCAATGAGGCTTTATATGCATTTAAAGAAGGAGACAAAGTGGAAATGATAGCTGTTTTGCAAAGAAGCATCTACTATTTGTAGTTTCATTAATCTTGCATCTAATATCTCACCACTCATGTTTCATTCCACATACTTATATCCAACACCCCTCACCGATTGAAAGTGCTTGGGGGTACGAACGTCCTGTTCAAAGTTTTTCCTAAAGCTCAAAATAAAGTTGTCGATAGTGCGTGTGGTAGGGAAAACATTATAGCCCCAAACTACCTGCAAAATTTTTTCTCTTGTCACCACTTCTCCTTTGTTTTCAATCAAAAGTTTCAGCAACATGGTTTCTTTTTTACTTAATTCAATGGTGTTGCCTTCGAAAGTGGTTGCGCTTTGTGATTTAAAATTCACTGTATTTCCCCCAAAACTATAGCTGTCGCCAATACTTTCTTTTACTTGAATTTTTTGGTTTTTTGTAATCAGTTTTTCCACTCTAAGCAGCAGTTCTTCTAGGTTAAAAGGCTTGGTTAGGTAATCATCAGCCCCTTTTTTTAGTCCTAGCACTTTATCTACACTTGTGTTTCGTGCACTCAACATTAAAATAGGGGTTTCCATGCTGTTTACACGCATAGTTTCTGCCACAGTAATTCCATCCACTTCGGGCATCATTACGTCTAGAACCACTAAATCGAAGTAACCATTAGCCAATGCTTTCAAAGCTTGAGTACCATTGTAAGCACTAGTTACTTCATAACCTTCTATTTCGAGGTTCATTTTTAGGGTTTCGTGTAGGTTTTCTTCATCATCAACCAATAATATGTTGCCTTTATTTTCTTTCATCATGTGTGGTTAAAGTAACTGTAAAAATACTTCCTATCGGTATATTATCGCTAATTACAATGCGTCCTTTATGTCCATTTACTATCTTTTTACAAAGATATAATCCCAAACCAGTACCCTTTGTGTTTCTGGTACGTTCGTCGCCACTTCGATAAAACTTTTCAAATACTTCTTTCTTTTCCTCGTCTTTTATGCCTGATCCTTCATCAGCAATAGACAATATTGCCTTACCTTTCACTTCTAATAGTCCTATTGTAATGTTTGCTTCAGAAAGAGAATATTTTAAGGCATTTTCTATTAGGTTATTCACTAACATCTGCAACTGTAGTTCCTCACCTAAAATATAAATACCCTCAGTAATAGATGCGTTTATTTTTCTTTGAGGATACCTAATAATGAAACTTTCTGCCGCACCAGCCACAATATCGCTCCAGTTAATCTCTTGTTTCTCAATTTTAGATATATCAGCATCTAGTTGTGCTGCCAATAATATATTGTTACAAAGATTATTCAATCTGATAGCCTCTTGTAGGGTATTATTTATTAGGCGTTTTTGTGTTGTTTCATCTAGTTTCCGTTTTTGTAGTGTTTCAAGGTTTAATTGGGTAACGGCAATGGGTGTTTTTAGTTCGTGGGTAACAGCCATCATAAAATTATTCTGCTGATTCGAAAGCCTTATTTGTCTCCTGGTGGCACGAAATACAAATACGGCACCGAACAAAATAAAAGCTAAAAACGTAGATCCTTCACCTATATATTGAGCGATTTTTCTTTTGCGGCCGGCTTCAATAAGTGTAACTTTTTGTAAGTAGTGAGGCTCATCTTTTTTCAAAGAAACCAACAGCATTTTGGCCATAAGGCTGTTTTGGTTTTGCAATGCTACAAACCACCATACCAAAGCGGCAACCATATACACTAATAATACCCAGTAAACAATCGTAACTGTTTGCAGCCTAGTTTTTGCATTTCCAATCATTATAGTATGGCTTTTTCTACTCTTATGCCAGCATCCAACACAGACTGCAATGGATTCTCTCGCATTATTTGTTGAAGTGTAAATTGATAATCGCCTTTTTTTAGTTTTATAGGGGATTGTGTAATGCGTACTCTATGGGTAAAAATGTCATCCAGTCCACTGCCCAGCCATCCTCGTCCATTATTTGCCAAGACAAGTTCCAGCTGTTGGTTTACTGGGGCAGTGCCGGGTGCTTTAGTAGTAACGTTCAACCATAAATTATTGAAATGGTAAGCATCCTCATGGCGGATTACTATATAAATGTTATAAAGAGCGGTTGTGTCGGTGATGGTAAAATTGAATGTTGGTTTATTGGTGGTTTCCCATTTGAATACAGGGAATGAAGCTATTTTTTCATAAACACTCACTGTGTCACAACTTGCCAAGAACAGAGAACTAAAGAATATAATAAAACGTAAAACTTTCACTAATCTAAATTTTTTTCAAATATAGGTACTTCAAGGAAGTGCAGAAGGTTGATTGAAGTTTTAGCTTATTGATTTTATTTCTATTATTCATTTCAAATGCTTGTTTTTCTTCTTTTCGCTATGTTTTTTATTGGTTTAGAAAATATAATTATCCGTATTGCTTTTTTATAAGCAGTCAGTTTCGCAGACCGTTCTTCTAGTTATTCATTTTTTTTAATTGTGGGTGCATAAAAACTTTTCGCTTCTAAAAGGCATTGATGTGTTTCTCTAAATCCGCCACACAATCCATAAAGTGAAATACTTTTATGCTCCCTTTCTAAGTTAATTTAATATAAGACTTGCTGAACCAGAAAAAGACTAAAGTGTCTAGTTTCAGTCATTTTTATATTGCCAGCACCAGTTTCAGTATTACTAACATTGCCCCTACAATAGTCTATCGTGTACACAACTTTTTTCACCCTTGGAAAACTAAAAACACCGTCATTTTACATACTGTGGTAAAAATCCATACAAGTAGTAACTAAATTGTATTTACTTTTACGTCTACTAATATTTTTTCATTTTGAGTATCAGCTTTATCATTGCTAAACGGATTTTATTCAATAAACAACACTCGTTTTCTAAGTTTATCATTCGCCTTTCCATATCAGCAACCGCATTAAGTGTGATATCTATGATTGCTACACTCGGCTTTGTTAATGGATTTCAAGAAGAAATTAGTAATAAGATTTTTAGTTTTTGGGGACACCTTCATGTTCAACATTTCAGTGCTAGCAAATCTTTGGTAGCTGAAGAAACTCCAATAATAGAGAATGACACAATTCTACAAACCATTAATAATCAAAAAGGAACTGTAAATGCTTGTACTTATGCCACTAAAAGTGCAGTTATAGAAAAAAACAAAGCCATTGAAGGAGTACTTATAAAAGGAATTAGTAAAAGATATTCACCGATTCGATTTAATTCTTTTATAAAAGAAGGTCATTGGATTAATTTTTCAGATAGTATTTACAGCAAAGAAATACTGGTGCCAGAAACAATTGCTACAGCACTTGAGCTAAAATTAAATGATACAGTACGCATACATTTCATTGCCACAAAACAAGGGGAAACGAGTACTTACAGAAAACTAATTGTTGCTGGAATTTTTAAAACAGGCATTGAAGAGTATGACAAACTTTTTATTATTAGTGATATTCGGCTGTTGCAGCGACTAAATAATTGGCAAACAAATCAGATAGGTGGCTATGAAATTTATATAGATGAATATAAAAAAATGGATGAATTCAGCAATAAACTTATTGACCAATTGCCAGCCGAATGGATTTGTAAAACTACAAAAGAAAGCTACCCTAACATTTTTGATTGGCTAAATATTCAGGATGTAAATAGAAACGTTGTTTTCATCATAATGAGTATCGTTGCTATTATTAATTTAATTACTTGTTTATTAGTATTAGTGCTAGAAAGAACAAAAATGGTAGGCATCTTGAAAGCTATTGGAACACCAAACTGGCAAATACAACAAATTTTTCTTTTTCATGCTGGTATCATTACACTCATTGGCGTGGGATTAGGTTTAGTTTTAGGACTTTCGTTATGCTGGATTCAACAAACTACTCATTTTATTCATCTCGATGAAAGCTCCTATTATGTTTCTTATGCTCCCATTAAACTAATTGGTTGGGAAGTAGCTTTGGTTTGTATTTGCACTTCGTTTGTTTGTTTTCTGTCATTAATTATACCAACATTAACCATTAAAAAGCTATCTCCTATTAAGGCTATCCAATTTAGATAACTGATACTTTTTAGATTACCACAAAGTTCAGTGTGTCACGAGAAACAATAGCGAGAGTGATTGTTTCATAATTGTATGAATGATGATAGAAGGTCTATCGTACACGCCTTACAGCAGGGGTGTACAAACTGCCCAAAGGTGCTGTTTTGAAAAGGAACGGTATTGAGCGTTTGGGTTAAAAGGTGTCGCAAGGCATCAGGTGCGTGTAATGGAGTTGAATGTAAATGAACCGTTGATGAAGTATCGAAAATGTGAAAGA
>CANFLL010000030.1 GCA_947447825.1 Chitinophagaceae bacterium
CCAAGAACACAAGGATTGTGAAATATTATTCCTTCAGAACTACCATTGGGGGACTCTAAACCTTAGTGTTCTTTGTTTTTTCCCTTGTTTGCTTAGTGGTAAATAACCCCTGAAGAGTTACATTTTATAAATCTTAAAATATCATATTGACCTAAAAATATATTAATCACTAACATTGCACCATGTCAATTTATATAGAAGATACCGCACTAAAAAATAAGCTTGCTGAATTGTATGACCCTAGAGAGGCTACTAAGATTACAGAATTAGCTTTTGAGTATATTACCAATATGTCTCGTGTTGAAATGGCAAGAGGAAGATATAGAAGTATGACGGAGCTTGAAAAAGAAAAACTAGTCATCCTTACAGAAAAGTTACTAACACATTGTCCTATCCAATATGCGATTAACGAATCATGGTTTGGTGGTCTTAAAATCTTTGTAGATAATAACGTTTTAATCCCCAGACCAGAAACAGAAGAACTCGTTGAGCTTATATCAAAAGATAAAGCAATCGCATTAGAAAATAGCAAGTCTTTTAAAATATTGGATATAGGAACCGGAAGTGGTTGCATTTCTATTCTTCTAAGAAAAAAATTGTTTAGAGCCGAAATAACAAGCATCGATGTCAGTGAAAGTGCCTTAACTGTTGCTAAAAAGAATTCAGATACTTACAGAGCCAATCTTCTCTTGAAGAAAATAGATATCCTTGATGAAAAACAATGGGAAACACTAGATGTATACGATGTCATTGTTAGTAATCCACCTTATGTAATGGAAAAAGAAAAAGAGGCCATGAGTAAAAATGTATTGAATTTTGAACCCTCCATTGCGCTTTTTGTTCCTGATAAAGACCCTCTATTATTCTATAAAAAGATTGCATCTTTTGGCATTACTCATCTTGCCCCCAATGGTCATATATATGTAGAAATTAATGAGGCCTTAGGAAAAGAAACGAGTAGTATGTTTAAAGCAGCAGGTTATAATGCAGAAATAAAAAAAGATTTACAAGGAAAGGATAGAATGATAAAAGCTAGAAAACTTTAAAAAATAATTATTAATTATTAACAATCCTATAGATAATATTAGGCTTTAAAACAGATTTTGAATAATTAGATTAGTTTTTCTGTATAATTGTAAAATTATCAAATTAACAATTTAATAATGTTTATCAGAAAAAGAATATTACCCCACCTTGGCTTCTTTGTCATGCTATCGTTTTCTATTCATTCTAAGGCTCAATTATATGTAGGAGCAGAAGTGGGAGGAAACCAAAATTACTTAATAAAAAATGTGTCAAGTCTGAATGCCACAGAGATTGTTCCTAAAAATGGAATCACGCTGGCGGCTATTGTTCAGTATAAATTTAATGACTGGTTTTCTGTTGAAGCTACTCCACAATTCATTCAGAAAAACTATCAAATACAGCGAACTGGTTACTACACTGGTGTTTATCAACGAACTGACAATAACTATCTACAATTGCCTGTTTCTGCTAAGTTTAGTTTCGGAACTAAAAAATGGAAAGGCTTTGTAGATCTTGGCGTTTATGCTGCTTATTGGGTTTCTAGCCATATAAAAGGCAAGATTCCAAACATATTAGATCAATCAGCTTACAATCAAGCCTACAATCCTTATGTAGATGCACCTACTTCTCCCGTTGTAATGAGCGAAACAATATTTGATGACTACAATCCTTATACCTTCAGCCAAAAGTATCAATTCGATAAAATAAAAGACAGAAGATATGAACTTGGCCTCTCGGCTGGTTTAGGGGTTAGCTATGAAGCTACACCCAAGATTACTGTTTTTGCTGAATTCAAATACTCAGATGCACTTACTGATCAGCAAAAAAAGTATCAGTATATCCAAGATGCTCAATATAATGAAACGGGAAGTTTCCTTGTAGGGTTTACTCGAAAAATACATTTACACTGTAAGAAAAAAGTATCTAAAGAAGTAGAAAGTAAAAAAGTGAAAGTAAAAAGTCAAAAAGACACTGGATTGAAGTAAAAGTTGATCAATTAATTTATGCTGGGTATCTAAAAAAGAAAATAAGCTTAAAAAGAAAAAACGCTCATGACTCATATATCAAATTATATCTTAAAACTAACAAAAAGCCTAGGTGTTCTGATGGCTGTATTAATAATTTTTACTTCATGTCATAAAGAAGTATCACCCACCCATCAAGTCGGAACTACTTATACAGTTAATTACGCTCAGGTATTTGAAGATTTCTGGAATACAATGAATAAAACTTATGTGTTCTGGAGTATTGATAAAACAGATTGGAATAAAGTTCACACAGACTTTGCACCTGCTTTTGCAAAACTTGATTACGAAGTGGGTTATTATACAAGTGATCAAATTTCACTAAAAGCCGCACGTTTATTCAAACAAATAGTTGATGGGTTAGTAGATTCTCATTATACCCTTTCCTTAATAACTGGCTATGGAATTGATCCTGCCTTGGATAGAAAGTGGGAAAATCCTGCATTTATAGGTAATATGTTTATGCAAAATGGTGCCATAACTGCTCTTTACCCTGATCAGGTTAACTATTATAACGTAACCGTAGATTCATTGTATTTAACCAACAAAGTAATAGGATACGATACCTTGAATAGCTTCTATACTATTTCTGGGATAGTGAAAAATACTAACATTCTGTATTTTTCCTTTAGTAGCTTTTCATTGTTGTCTCAATACCAAAATGGCACTAATCCAAAAGTAAAAGCAGCCATAGATAATTTTTTCACTCAGTTAACCAATCCTAAAGTTACTAGCTTAATAATAGATGTTAGAGGAAATGGTGGAGGTTCTATTGCAGATTTAAATTTTTTATTAGGAAGGCTTGTGTCTGAACCCTTAAAAATAGGATATACCAGAAGTAAAAGCGGTACTGGCAGATTAGACTACACCCCTTGGGCTGATGCAATTGTGAAGCCTTGGTATGCGTTTCCTTCTGGGTTTAGTAAGCCTATTGCTGTTTTAGCAGATGGATTATCTGTTAGTATGTCTGAACTTACCACAATGACAATTAAAGCTTTGCCTAACACCATATTTGTTGGTGACACTACATGGGGAGCAAATGGACCTTTAACCCAAAACACTGATTTTAATGCTGGTTCATTCAATTTTGGATATATTGGTAGTAACATACAGAGTGGATACAATTATTATTACGGTAGTGTCTATACTTCATCTTGCATGTTTAAGTACAAGGATAATAAAATTTATGAAGGACAGGGCTTCCCGCCTGATTATGTGGTGAAGGTTACACCGGATCAGATTTTTTTGCCGAATGATGTTGTAGACGATCCTCAACTTAACAAAGCTATTTCGCTTCTACCTAAATAGAAGTCGTTCACAAACGAGGCAGCATAATAAGTGTTGTCTGTTTTTTTTAGATTATATGTTTCTTAAACTTTCATATACAGAATCCTTTTGCTTTTATTAATTATTATGCACTTACAAGTCAATACTTGCTAGTTAAACTAAGATTTTAACACTAACGAGGGTTTCGCTCACAGAGAAGCTTCTTTAGCTAATCGGCATTGATTTATAAGTTCAAATTCTAAATAATAAACCAATAAATTGGAATCTATATATTTACAATAAATTTCTATCAATCAAATTAAACTATAAAGTTATGAGTGAAATATCTAACGGAATGGATGAAGAAAAAATCCCATCAACCGTAAACACACTGACTATTCTAACATTTATTGGTAGTGGGTTTGGTATCATTTCTGGGGTATGGAGTTACGTTAAAAGTGCAAGTAATCTAGCTAAAATGGAAGAAGTAGTGAGTAAACCAGACTTTGAGAAACTACCAGACTTCGCCAAAAAAATGTATAGTCCTGAGGCTTTGGAGCTTTACAGAAAACTTGATATAAACAAACTTCCATTGGCCATTATTAACATTATTAGCTATTTACTGTGCATTTATGGTGCTTTGGAAATGCGTAAATTGAAAAGAAGTGGGTTTTACACTTATTGTATTGGTGAAATACTCCCATTTTTTGGAACGCTTTTATTTGTTGGAATTTCATTCTTTACTGCTGGATGGAGTGCTTATATCGGATTAGGTTTTGCGGCACTCTTTATTGCACTATATGCTTTCCAACTAAAATATATTTCTAACCTATAATCAGATTTATGAAAAAAGGTTTATCGCTTTACAAATTATGAGGCTAATATATAGACGCATATCTATGCGTCTTGAATGCCAAAAACCATTATGCCCCCAATCAGTTTCTCTTTCTACTTTAGATAATAGCTTCTAGCATCTACCTTTCGCTTACATTACCTACAAAATAATTACTACCTAAGTAGTTGAATTAAAATGAACGCCACTTTTTTTTATTTTAATCATGGAGTATAATTCAACCACAAAATCCATTAAAGTATTAAGCAAAGGAAAAGCGAATGGATAGGTAAGGATGGAAAAAAAACGGCACATCAAGGACGCAAAGAAGGTGAGTAAAGAAGTATCGATTATTTTAAATGGACTAGTTAGAATTAATTTCAATTTAAAATTATTTAAAAGATTTAATGCCTCAAAGCAAATGTTGCCACTTGTTTAAAAAAGATTGCCGTTTATGGCAGAATGGTTGCTCCTTATGAGGTAATAAGAGCAACCGATTTAATAAAGCTTGCCAACTTTGGCCAAAAAGGGGCAAAGCACACCCCATCTGGTTGCCGTTTATGAGTAATTCATTGCCGTTTATGAGTCAAAAAGGGCAATGAATGACTCATAAACGGCAATGCCATGACGATTTTATTGAACATTTTGGAGCAGAATGCCTATAAACCATGCAAAAAATACAATTTGAGTAGCTGCTTAGTAGGAAGAGTGAAATAAACGCCCCTTTTATACGCCCATCTTTGCGTCACTGAAGTACAATGCTTCACCTTTGTTGCTTATCCCTTTCCAACTTCTTTGTAAAAAATCTTTATGGACATTGCGCTAAATTACCTTCCTCATTTTATTTTATTAAAGGACGTAGGTTGCCGTTCATCTACTTAGGTACTATAC
Source organism: Chitinophagaceae bacterium (assembly GCA_947447825.1). Classification (GTDB taxonomy): domain Bacteria; phylum Bacteroidota; class Bacteroidia; order Chitinophagales; family Chitinophagaceae; genus Parasediminibacterium. The sequence goes on from CANFLL010000030.1 coordinate 5,041, forward strand.
TACTAAGGTTACTATGAAAAACAAACAATATAAGGGTTTAGTGCCCACAGTTGTTATTCTACACTTACAATAAACTTCAATCCTTTAGTTCTTGATGATAACCTTACTATTCCTTGTTGTTAAATACCCCCTTGATTTCTAAGAAAGAATTTGCGAAAAATCCTAAATATTACTTTTAAATCATCATGTTGCGGTATTTTTTCTTTTCAGTTTACTAAACTGCAATGATGCCTAAATATATATATTTGCCAGTATGAACGTGGATGTTAATTTAGTACAAGACGAAAACAGTGAGGATATTTATGAAAAGAAAACCTTTATTGTAGATAAAGGACAAGAACCTATACGCATTGATAAATGGATTCAAAACCATATTGAAGGTGCCACCAGAAACAAAATTCAACAAGGAATAGATGCTGGCTTTTTAACCGTGAATGGTAAAATTGTTAAAAGTAACTACAGAATTAAGCCAGGAGACGATATTGTATTGATGACATTTGTTAACCCTGATTACACCATTCTTAAATCCGAGCCTGTTCCGCTTAATATTGTTTATGAAGACGAAGATGTATTAGTTATCAATAAACAAGCAAATATGGTTGTTCATCCTGGTGTAGGCAATTTTTCTGGAACATTGTTGAATGGGGTTTTCTATCATCTATTGCAACAAAATCCTGAAATAAGTGAAGAGTCTCTACCACGCTTTGGATTGGTTCATCGGATTGATAAAAACACTACAGGGTTGATTGTTATGGCTAAAAATGCAATGGCCGCAGCGCATTTATCTAAACAATTTTTTGAACATACTGTACAAAGAAAATATGTTGCTGTGGTTTGGGGTGATGTTGAGGCAGACAAAGGAACTGTTAATGCACACATCGCTCGCCATCAACAATACCGGAAAATGTTTGCCGCTTATCCTGAAGGAGAAATGGGCAAACATGCCATCACTCATTATAATGTTTTGGAGAGGATGAATTATGTGACGGTTGTGGAGTGTGTGCTAGAAACAGGACGTACGCACCAAATTAGGGTACACATGAAGCACCTTGGTCATACCCTTTTTAATGACTGGGAATATGGAGGGGAAAAGATTTTAAAGGGAACCGTTTACACAAAATACAAGCAGTTCGTTGATAACTGTTTAGAGATATGCCCACGGTGTGCTTTACATGCTAAAACATTAGGCTTTATTCATCCAAGAACAGAAAAGCCTATATTTTTCACTACAGAATTGCCAGATGATATGCGCTTAATGATAGAAAAATGGCGTAATTATGTGGGCAATAAAAACGAAGAATAAACGATACACAATTTTCATATTAATTTATCATTACATTTTAGTAAACTTATAATTCCAAAAGCTCTACTTCTCAGGTTGAGCTTGTGGAATTATGAAATAAGTTACAATCTTCATAATCCCTTTTCTGATAAGTTGAACATTACAGCCGCTACTTAACAATTCAGAATTGTAATAAAATTGGAATTTGAAATCGCCCAAAACACCGACCTGCAAGCTTACCGATGGATTGAGTTAACTAAATCAACCGAAACGCAACATAACTGGTATACGGCAAACAAATCTTTGTAACTATTCAGGGGATTTTTAACCAAAAGGGTCACTAAGGCTTTCACCAAGAACACAACGTTGTGTTGTATTATTTCTTCATAACTACCATTGGAGGACTCTAAAACTTAGTGTGCTTAGTTTTTTCCTAGAGTACTTCGTGGTAAATTACCCCTGAATAGTTACAAAATGTGCAAAACAGTATATCTAAATATTGTCATTTTTTGAACTATCACGTTGCGAGAATTAGTCTATTTTTGCTGTCCCACTGTTATTAATAGAGTATAGAATTGTTTTAAAAAACAGTTTGTTTACTCATAAACTTCTGAAAACAAACATGAAAATATGTTTGCTGTTTTGTTTCTTCTTTTTTCTTACTTATTCCATATCTTTTTCGCAAATTGGTAAGGTTGATAGTGTTATTAATCTGTACCAAAAGTGTAAAGTTGATACTGCAAAGATTGACTTTTTGCTTAAAAATGCTGAATTGTTGATTGATGCTGATTCCAAAAAATTAATTTATTATGGAGAGGATGCCCTAAAAATTGCACAAAAGCTTGATGATAAAAAGAGGCAAGAATATTTGATGCGTTTAATTAGTCAGGGGTATCAACAAATAGGGAAAATTGCTGAGGCAATTGATTATATCAATGAAAATATAAAATTGGCTGCTCTTTTAAATGACCAAAATGGTATTGCAGTTGCGAAGATGAATTTGGGGGTATGTTACAATCAATTAGGGAATTTTTCATTAGCAATTGAATATTACAAAAACTGTTTAGCATACTTTTCTAAGCGAAATGAGACAATCTATGTTTGTGAATGTTACATAGCTCTATCTGACTCATATTTCAAATCGAATAATCCAGACAAGTCTCTTTTTTATATAGCAAGGGCTGAAAAAGTAAGTTTACGGAAGAACAATTATTTACTAGATTATGTTTACACCAACTTTGCCGAATCCTATTTTTTGAAAAATGATTTTAAATTAGCTAAAGAATATGCCTTAAAAGGCATTGCCATATCCCAACCTGCCGACAATCTTTATGCATTATCCGCAGAATATTTAGTAATTGCAAAAGTTAGTTTGGCACTGAACGATTTTTCAAATGCTACTTTGTTCACAAAAAAAGGATTGAAACTAGCAGAAGAAACTGACTTTAAAGAAAACTTAATTAATGCTTATGACATATTTAGTCAACTTCTTGAAAAAGAAAAAAAGTATGCAGAAGCACTAAAATATAAAAGTCTTTATATTAATTCAAAGCTAAAAGTTCAAACTTCAGTAAATAATAATATCTCTCAGGCGTATGAAAATCTAAAAAATGACGAGGAACTAGCCGAAATAAAAGCTAAAAACTTAAAAAAAGATGCTGCTATAAAGAGTGAGCGATTTTTGATAATAATTATTACACTGACGCTGTTAATGGTCATTTGCATAGCGGCTTTAATTTACTATTCAGGAAAAAAAATAAAGCAATCTAACCAAGAATTGATTGAAAAAAATGAAAAAATAAGTTCGCAAGCAGAACATATAGTTGAACTGAACCGCCTAAAAGACAGGTTATTATCAATTGTTTCGCATGATTTACGGAGTCCACTTAATAATTTAAAGGGGATGTTAGATTTAGTGATAAATGGGCATTTGACACAGGATAGGTTTCAAACGATTATTCCTCAACTTAATAAAGGGGTATATGCCACCCTAGATTTGTTGGAGAATTTATTGCAATGGTCGAAGTCTCAAATGAAAGGATTCATTGTTTCTCCCAAAAAAATCGACTTATATGCCCTTGCTGAAATACAGTTGAATTTATTTGAGAAGCAATTAGAAGAAAAATTTGTTACTATAAAAAATAATATTCCAGTTAACACCATGGCTTTTGCAGATAAAGACATGATAGATGTTGTGTTTAGAAATCTTGTGGCTAATGCGATTAAGTTTTGCAAAGCAAATGATGTAATAACTATTGCTAGTAGTTTAAAGGATAATTGTATAGAAATTTCAGTTGCAGATACTGGAACGGGAATAACGGAAGCAAATATGAAAAAGATATTTCATGTTGAAAATACATTTACTACTATTGGAACAAACAATGAGAAAGGAACTGGATTAGGATTGTTGCTATGTAAGGAATTTGTTGAGACAAACAAGGGCTGCATTAGAATTGAAAGTAAAGAAAATATAGGAACCCAAATTTATTTCACATTGCCAATATCCAATAGCTAATGTCTCTATACTGTTATTCTAAAATGAAACTGAAAAATTTGCGCTTTCTTTCATCACGATTTGATTGAAGGAAAATTGTGGGTTTGTATATATAAGCAATTCAACTATGTTTTTTAAATGAATAAAATAACTCATCAAAACTATACTACCATTACTTCAACCTGATAAAAGTCATTATTAAAATTGAGACATGTCAATTTGCAATCTTCATAAAAGTTGGTATTTCGCTGACAATTAAGAATATGCTTACAGTCGCTACTAAATCGGTCACTTGTTCACACTGCGGAGAGGAATGCACTTCAGAAAACTTATTATTTGATGATAAAAGTTTTTGTTGTCAGGGTTGCAAGATGGTGTACCAACTGTTAAACAATAAAGGATTATGCGATTATTATTCACTAAATGATAAACCAGGAATTAACCAAAAGTTTACAATCAGAAAAGACAAGTTTGCTTTTTTAGACGATAAAAGTATATCTCAAAAGCTAGTAACCTTTAGTAATGGGGAGCAAACACATGTATGTTTCTATTTGCCCCAAATGCACTGTAGTTCCTGTTTGTACCTTTTAGAAAACCTCCATAAGCTAAACAAACATATCATTTCATCTTCTGTCAACTTTACTTCAAGGGAAGTTAGTGTTATTTTCAATGAGGGGGTTTCTCTTAGGGAAGTAGCTGAATTGCTTACATCTATTGGTTATGAACCTTATATTAGTCTTAATAATTTAACTGGAAAAGAATCGAAGGTTGATAAATTAATGATTTATAAGCTTGGAATTGCTGGATTTTGTTTCGGCAATGTTATGATGATGAGCTTTCCTGAATATCTTGGATTGAATGTTTTTGAACATGATTTGCAAGTATTATTCAGAATAATGAATGTTTTACTTGCCCTTCCTGTATTCTTTTATAGTGCTCAACCTTTTTACATTTCTGCATGGAAAGGGTTAAAACATAAATTCCTAAACATTGATGCGCCTATAGCCTTGGCAATTATTGTTACATTCGGAAGAAGTATGTATGAGGTAGCTTCTGGTACAGGGTCAGGTTATTTCGATTCTATGACTGGCATTGTTTTCTTTATGCTTTGTGGAAGGGTATTGCAAGATAAAACCTATCAGCAGCTTTCATTTGAGAGAGATTATACTTCCTATTTTCCTGTTGCTGTGTCTGTAGTAAAGGATGGAATAGAAATACCAACTTCCTTGCCTAACATTAACCTAGATGACACACTTATTATTCATAACGAAGAATTGATTCCAGCAGATGGAATACTTACAAAAGGAAAGGCTTTTATAGATTATAGTTTCGTTACTGGAGAATCGATACCAGTTTTAAAAGAAATGGGGGAAATTGTTTATGCAGGTGGAAAACAAAAAGGTGGAAATATTGAGATATTGGTAATGAAAGAAGTTTCTCAAAGTTACCTTACAAGCCTTTGGACAAAAGATGAAACGAAAAATAATAAAGAAGAAGCAAATCCTTCATTTGTACATTTATTAAGTAGGTATTTTACTTATATAGTTTTTGGTATTGCTATTGTTACTGCAACTTATTGGTGGTATCATAATCCAAATAAAATTTGGAATAGTGTAACTGCAATTATGATTATTGCATGCCCTTGTGCTTTGCTACTATCTAGCACATTTACAAACGGAAATCTATTAAGAATTTTAGGAAATAATCATTTCTATCTGCGTAGTGCACAAGTGATAGAAGCTATTGCCAAAATTACACATATAGTTTTTGACAAAACAGGTACACTCACCACCATTCATGAGCAAGACATATCGTATGAAGGAGCTACTTTAACAGAGAAGCAATTAGTCGCAATAGCTCTTTTGGCATCACAATCAACACATCCTCTAAACAAAATGTTGGTGAAATACTTAAACAAAAAAATCTTAACAATTAAGGCGAATGTTGAATCGTTCGTTGAGCATACAGGTAAAGGTATTGAAGGTGTTATAGGAAAGGAACTGTATGCTATTGGTTCAGCGTCATTTATTACTGGACAAAAAATTAAAAAGAATGAAGTTACTTCAGTTTATATCTCTCAAGAAGGTGTGCCACTTGGACAGTTTATTTTTAAAAATCATTACAGAAAAGATGTTCCTACATTAATAAAGCAATTACAGCAATACTTTCAGTTATCAGTTGTTTCTGGAGACAATGATGGTGAAGAAAACAATTTGAGAAAATTAACCGGAAGTAAAACTACTTTATTATTTCATCAGCAACCAGAGGATAAGCTAAAGTATATAGAACTATTACAAAAAAATGGTAGCAGAGTAATGATGATTGGGGATGGATTAAATGATGCTGGAGCTTTAAAAAGTAGTCATGCTGGTATAGCAGTGGCAGAAGATTGTAACAATTTCACACCAGCAAGTGATGCAATTATTGAAGCAAAACAATTGCCTAATCTTTTAAGATTCATTCTGATGTGTAAGGCTAATAAGCGAATTGTTATGACTAGTTTTATATTGTCAATAATATATAATTTAATAGGGTTATTCTTTGCTGTTCAAGGTAGCTTGTCTCCATTGATAGCAGCAGTTTTAATGCCTTCAAGTTCACTTTCAATAATACTAATAACTTATGGGAGTAGTAATATTACTGCTATATTTCTAGGATTGTCTTCGAAAAGTAAATTGAAATAAATATTTAATAATCGTGTTGTGTGTTGTTTTTAACAGGGGCTGCATTTTTGTGCGGCCTCTTTCTTTTTTATTTAACTAGAATCATTTGCTCAAGAAGATTATTCTTCATTAAACTATATCCTTCAACACTTTAATTACAGCATCTATTTCTTTATAAGTATTATGTTTACTAAAAGAAAAACGAATGGTATCCTGATTTGGATTATTATTTATTGCTTGCATCACATGACTTCCTTGATTAGCACCACTTGTACAAGCACTTCCTCCACTGGCACATATATGATTGATATCTAAATTGTAAATTAACATTTCACTTTTTTCTGAACTAGGAATGTTTACACTCAAAACAGAGTATAAACTACTTCCAGCTACATCACCATTAAAGTTTACATGTTTCAAATGCTTTCGAAGTTGCTCCATCATGTAAAGTTTAATACTTTTAATATATGTGCTATCTGCCAAATAGTTTTCGCTTGCAATCTCAAGTGCTTTTGCAAAACCTACGATGCCTGCAACATTTTCTGTTCCTGCTCGCATATTACGTTCTTGAGCTCCTCCATAAATTAATGGTTTTATTTTCACATTTTCATTTATATAAATTATTCCGACTCCTTTAGGACCATGAAATTTATGGGCAGAACCTGTAATAAAATGTACTGGTGTATTACGTAAGTTAATAGGATAATGACCAAGCGTCTGAACGGTGTCTGCAAAATATATTGCATTGTTTTGTTTGCATAAGTCTCCAATTGCATAGATGTCAGACAAATTGCCAATTTCGTTATTAGCATGCATCAGCGCAACAAGGCACTTTTCGGGTATACTAGACAAAAGATGCGCAAGATTTTCTAAATTGATATGACCATTTGGCAATAGACTAACATTAGATACGGTAATCTTCTCCGTTTTTTGAACATACTCAGCAGCATGAAGGGTTGCATGGTGTTCAATTGGTGAGGTAATGATGTGCTTACAATTCAAATCTCTAACGGCAGCTAAAATTGCCATACTCGTACTTTCTGTTCCTCCAGAGGTAAAAAATATTTCAGAGGGGTGCGCATTTAACAATTTAGCAATCAATTTACGTGAATTCTCTATTGCTAATCTACTTTCCCTTCCATAACTATAAATTGAAGAAGGATTGCCATAATGCGTAGTAAGATAGGGCATCATCGCATCTAATACGTCCTTATCTAAAGAAGTAGTTGCTGCATTATCTAGATAAATCCTTTCTTTCATAGAAAATAAGTAAAGAGTTGAACGTTAAAAGTCAAAAGTTGAGCGTGAAAAGTCAAAAGTTGAGCGTGAAAAGTCAAAAGTTGAGCGTGAAAAGTAGAAGAAAGTCAAGAGTCTACTTTCTTCTAATAACTTATGCATTCATTGCTTCGTTTATGTCTTGCATCAATCTATTCGAAATATTTAAAGCTGTTGTTTCGAAACTACTTTCCGAATAAATACGAATAATAGGTTCAGTATTACTTGTTCGTAGATGTACCCAATCATTATCGAACTCTATCTTTAAACCATCTTCGGTGTTTATCGGATTCTTTTTATATTTTTTTTGAATGTGAGCAAACACCTTTTTAATGTCAACACTACGGTCTAGTTCAATTTTGTTTTTGCTCATGGTGTAATTAGGGTAATGATTACGTAGTTTTAGCACACTTGTTTTCTCATGTGCCAAGTGAGACAAAAACAAAGCTATACCAATCAGAGCATCTCTACCAAAGTGCAGGTCTGGCACTATGATTCCGCCATTTCCTTCGCCACCAATCACTGCATTTGTTTCCTTCATTTTGGTAACCACATTCACTTCTCCCACCGCACTCGGAGTGTATTGCCCACCATGTTTAAGGGTTATATCTTTTAAAGCACGAGTAGAAGACATGTTGCTTACGGTATTCCCTTTTTTATGTTTCAAAACATAATCTGCAACTGCAACAAGTGTATATTCTTCACCAAAAAGACTGCCATCTTCACACACAAAACAAAGCCTGTCTACATCTGGGTCAACAGCAATGCCTAAATGGGCTTTTTGTTTAACTACAGCATCACTCAATCCTCTTAAATGTTGCGGTAATGGTTCAGGATTATGTGCAAACTGACCGTTAATTTCACTATTCAATACTGTAAAATTGGTTAATCCAAGAGCTGTTAATAAAGCAGGAACAGCTGTTGCACCAGTGCTGTTTATTGCGTCTATTACAATTTTAAAGTTTGCATTCGCTATTGCATGAACATCAACTAATGGATAATTAACAACAGCATCAATGTGCTTCTTCAGTGCATCAATATCTAATGAATAGGCCCCCAATTGATCTACTCCTGCAAAAGAATAATTATCATTAGCAGCCAGTTCAAGTATAGTAAGCCCATCAGCTCCACTAATGAACTCACCTTTATGGTTTAATAATTTTAGTGCGTTCCATTCTTTTGGGTTATGACTAGCGGTTAAAATTATTCCACCAGCAGCTTCATGAAAAACTACAGCCATTTCAACAGTAGGAGTGGTGCTCAAATCAAGATCAATTACGTTAAGTCCAAGGGCATTCAATGTGCTGATAACTAATCTCTGAACTAATTCTCCACTAATTCTTCCATCTCTTCCTATAACAATTTTTTTACTATTGTTAAGTTCAGATTGCCTTAAAATCCATGAACCATAAGCCGCAGTAAATTTCACCACATCAATCGGCGACAAAGAATCTCCAACTCTTCCACCAATTGTTCCCCTAATTCCCGAAATGCTTTTTATTAATGACATATTTTTTATTTAAAGTTTATATAAAATGCTAATAAGACTCAAAAACTGCGCAAATTGATGCCCTAAAATTACCAATAACCAACACAAATAATTGCTAAACTAAACATTTAGACTAAGTGTTCTTAATTACACCTTAGTTTTTTCTATTTAAATACTATCTATAAATTGTAATTCATAGTGACTACTTATGGTTGTTGCAAACATAAAAGAAAACTTTTTTCTATGTATGCTTATTTTTTACTCCTTATCTTAGCCCGATGATTGAAAAAGCATGGTTTAAAGATTGGTTCAATTCTCCTTACTATCATTTATTATATCAAAATAGAAATGATCAAGAGGCACTAGCATTTATAAATAGGTTGATTGAATATTTGAATCCCTCCAAAAATGCAATGATGTTAGATATGGCGTGTGGCAAAGGAAGACACAGTAAAGCACTAGCTGATATGGGTTTTGAGGTAACTGGTGTCGATTTGTCTGAGGCATCAATTGAACATGCCTCTTTTCAACAAACAGAAAAACTTCATTTCTATCAGCATGATATGCGGTTGCCATTTCGAATTAATTATTATGATTACGTCTTTAATTTTTTTACCAGTTTCGGATATTTTAAAACCCAACGTGAGCATAATAATGCCATTAAAAATATTGTTCAGAATTTAAAGAAAGATGGTGTTTTTGTAATAGACTACCTTAATGTTCAGTATATATCAGATAGATTAGTTGAGTCTACTACTACCACCAAAGAAGGAATTGAATTTCTAGTTACCAAATGGGAAGATGAGAAACACTTTTTTAAACAGATACAAATAAGTGAAAATGGCTCTCACACTCTTGAAGAAAACGCTTACACTGAAAGAGTTGCCAAATTCAGTTTATTAGACTTTGAAGAAATGCTTTCCCTTCAAAATACTGTTATTACCGATGTTTTTGGGGACTATAATTTGAATTCCTACGATACAATAATTTCTCCAAGAATGATAATTGTAGCAAAGAAATTGTAATTTCTAAGATGCTAAATATTTTCGGATGAAAGTAAATGATCGGCTATTTGTAAGCCGATTCAAGAACTTCTCGAAATTCTAGTTTGTTTCCACTAAAGAGTCTTATCTCAATTTTCTCGAAGAAAAAACAAAAGACACCAAGGTTTAATGTTGGCTTTTATAATTAATTAACAAACGACTTTTGAATTCCTATTAGAAACATCCTCTCATTATTGTCAATTGGTTTATTTTAATTTTAAACATGCTTCCAATAAAATGTTATTGGGAGCATGGCCACACAAAAAATTGCTCCAGGAAACATGATTTGGTTTATTCTTCATTTAAATCTAATTCCATTATTTTACACAAAACCTAACATATATAATATTCAATGTTACACATTGGGGGCATATAGTTATATTCCTTTTGCCTTGTGAATTTTTAGTAAAACTTCGAAATAGAAACATTCACTGTTACATCAACTTATTCTTGAACACTTTTATTGACATTAAAACTCTCCTGTTAGACTGTAATAAATCCAAATCAAAATCCCTCCACCCACAATTTGCTTTAAAGTTTTTATAGCTTGAGAAATCTGATTGCGTGCCACTTGATACTGAATCTGCATGATATCGCATATTTCCTCATAACTTAAATTAAGGTAATACTTTAAATAAATTATTTCTCTCTGCCTATTTGGCAACTTTTCCAAGGCAGCTATAAGTTGAGATACTTTTCGCTTTCCCTCTTCATCAGTAATTATAAAAGCTTCATGGCTAATCTCAAAATTTAGGTTCAATTGTCCGTCAATGCTATTTATCTTCTTTGCTTTTTCTATTACTTTAAGCAATTTATATTTCATTGCTTTAATCAAATATGCCTTTATTGAACTTACAGGAGGTGGTGCTTTTTGATGCCATAAATCTAGAAATAGCTCTTGCATAGTATCCTTAATCACCTCAGTATCGTCTGTAAATTTGCAGCCGTATTTAAATAATTCAGAAAAGTATTTGCAAAATAATTCTGCCAAAGCCTCTCTATTGCCTTGTCTGAACCGTTCCCAAATAAATATGTCATTTTCCTTGTCTGTCATTATTTTTTATTTTCTTATGTTACATTTATGCTTTTAATGGCACAAGTTCATAAAATAAGCAGAAAAGTATAGCTATGAAACAAATTGAAGAAATTTTGGAAGACGAGGGTTTTATTGATTGGGCCTCGAACCTAAATTCTCAACAAGCTCTTGAATGGAAGCAATGGATGGTGGGACATCCAGAGCACAAAAGCGATGTTGATGATGCAGTAAAGTTATTAAAAAAAATGAAACTGAATGAAAAAGATGTGGAAGAATCTATTATTCAGGAAGAAAAAAACAAATTAATAAATGCATTATATGTTCCTGGTGAAAGAACAAATGTTATTTCTATTAAGAAGTACAAATGGGTTATGACAGCCGCTGCTTGTTTATTACTAGTAATTTGTGGGGCTTATTTGTTCAATCTTATCTATGGAACAACCAAGATACAAACAAATTATGGTGAATTGGCCGAACGCAGTTTGCCAGATGGCAGCTCAGTTATTTTAAATAGTAACAGCTCCATTCAATATGCTGCAAAGTGGGATAACAACAAAGAACGTGAAGTTTGGATTAAAGGAGAAGCCTTTTTTCACGTAACTAAAAAGGTTGATCACAAGCGTTTTGTAGTTCATACGGATAAGTTTGACATTGTTGTTACAGGAACAAAGTTTGATGTAGAAAACAGAAAGAACATAACTACAGTAATGCTAAAAGAAGGTGGGGTAACTATTCACTTCCCTAATAGGGATGATATAAAATTAAAGCCAGGTGAATATATTGAACTCAATAATAGCCAAACAGATTTAAGCCAAGTTAAGCCTTTAATTGCTAAGGAAGATAAAGTTTTAGCTTGGGTAAATAAGAAACTATATTTTGAAAACACAAATATCCTCGAAGTCTGCGATAAAATTAAAGAGCTTTATGGTCTGCAAATTGAGATCAATGCTGATACTGCACAACTGAAAAATAAAACAGTAACAGGAATTTTACCTAATGATAATCTGAATGTATTAATTGAGTCGTTAGAGGCAACTTCAGAGTTAAAAATGATTCGTAATGACAATAAACTATCGATAAGCTTGCGCTAACAAAGGAATTTATTAATTAAAAAAAGACTGTTTATGAGATTAACTTTTATTGTACCCTGTAGATTAATTTTTGTTTTAGTGTTGTCAGTAATAGCAAAGATTGCAGTTTCTCAGTCGGATAATCAATACAAAAATGTATTTCACTATGCTGTTAGTAAACAGTATCTTGATCAAAATCTACAACAAAAACAGAAGAAAAGTCTGTACACAATCTTAAAAGATCTTAACAAAACAAAAGGCTTTTACTTTTTATTCAGTGATTCCACTATTGCTAATAAACAGGTAAATTCACCAGATATGAATGGAGAGATAGAAGAAATTTTGTCTGACATTTTGAAAAATACTGGCTTAAAGTACAGAAAGATAACTAAAAACACGTTTGTAATAACTGTAGATAAAAATTCATCAGCCAAAGCTGAGAGTGATTTGTTGTATAATTTGATTGAGACACCTTTAGGAGAAATTAGATTTGCTTCAATCAGTTCAGAATATTTCTTACCAATGAAACGTATTACAGGTAAGATTGTTTCAAGTAAAGATGGTGCGCCAATTGAAGGAGTATCTGTTAAGGTAAAAGGCAAAAAGATTGGTACAATCACTAAGTCAGATGGCACCTTTTCCTTGGAAGTACCAGATAATGCTACAATAGAATTCTCAGCAGTTGGTTATTTGACTACTTCTACCAAAGTAAATGATTCCGGATTAGTAAGTATAACGCTTCAAGAAGCTGCTGCCGATCTTGATGATGTTGTTGTAGTTGCTTATGGCACACAGAAACGTTCCACTTTCACAGGTGCGGCAACAACGGTTAATAATCAAATGATTGAAGATGTGCCACGTACCTCTTTTCAAGAAAGCTTACAGGGTAATGCGGTAGGGGTATTGTCCACAAATGGTTCTGGTCAACCAGGTGGTGTACCATCAATCAGAATTAGAGGGATTGGTTCTGTAAGTGCTTCTTCAGCTCCTTTGTATGTTATAGATGGAATACCCGTTGTTTCTGGTGATATTTCTAACGGATTTAATTCTAATACTATTGCTGCTTTAAACCCATTAGACATTCAAAGTACTGTAATTTTGAAGGATGCTGCTGCAACGGCACTATATGGTTCTAGAGGTGCAAATGGTGTTATATTGGTAACCACCAAGAGAGGAAAAGCTAGTAAAACAACATTAATTGATAGCAGAATTCAAACTGGAGTAACATATAATAATACTTTAAACAATCCTTTGTTCAAAACCCTTACTACCTCTCAAATGCTGGAATACTTGAGAGATGCATGGAAAAACTCTCCTACTTACAATAAAGGTGACTTCATTACAGATAAGGACGGATTGCTTGCTAATGTTCCAGACACAACTCACAATACTGATTGGTTTAAACAAGTTCTTCGTACTGGAAAATATTCTAATGTCTCAATTAGTGCCAGTGGCGGAAATGAAAAAACCACATTCTATGTATCAGGAGGATTTTATCAACAAGATGGGATTCAAAAAGGTACGGATTACCAAAAAATAACAACCCTAATTAATATTTCTCATAAAGTATCAGACAAATTCTCTTTGAGTGCCGGCATTTCAGGCACATATCAATTGGCAAATAGCTCCATTGTAGGTGCTGTTTTTCAAAACCCTACAAGGGCAATGTATCGTTTGCAAAATTGGCTTACGCCAACAAATACTGATGGCTCATATCGAACTGATTACAATAATGGATACAATCCTGTAGCAATTCAAAGTACTGATATAAGACGTACCACTACTTATGTATTGAGAGGAACTACTAATGGAATTTATAAAATAGCTAAAGGACTTACCTACGAAACAACTTTGGGCATTGATTTTAGTCATGCCTACAACCTCTCTTACAATGACCCTCGTTATGGTAATGCTAATGCTGCGGCTGGTGGATCAATTAGTAATTACGCTGGGGATATTGCAAATTGGATTTGGACAAACATGGTTCGTTATAAGAAAACAATTAATGGCAGTAATAACTTCGAAATATTTGGTGGTTATGAGGCTTCCAAAAGAACAGACGCTAATATTAATGCAACTGCTTTTAATCTTTCACAAATTAATTTGTATTCTATTTCAGATGGCGCACGTCCTGGCTTACCAACAAGTAGTATTGAACCAAGTAGTTTAGTTTCTCAGTTTGCAAATGGAACATACAGCTTTAAGAACAGATATTTTTTATCCGGCTCTGTTAGAAATGACCGTTCTTCAAGATTTGGTGCTGTTAAAGATGGGCAATTTTGGAGCGTAGGTGCTGGATGGGATTTGTATAAAGAGAAATTTTTCAATATAAATTGGATACATGATCTTAAACTTAGAGGTAGTTATGGTTGTACAGGAAATTCTATTGGCTTATCAAACTATGGTGCTTATGGTTTGTATGATATTACAACTTCCTACAATGACCAGCCCGGTATGACATTTTCTCAATTGAAGAATGATGCGCTTACTTGGGAAAAGAATTATCCATTGAACTTTGGACTTGATGTGTCATTTCTCAAAAATAGAATCGCTGCTTCTTTTGATTGGTACTCGCGTAAAACAACCGACTTAATAGTAAATCAAGTATTACCAGCAACAAGTGGAGTTACCTCTGTGAGTGGAAATTTTGCACAGATGAGAAACGAAGGTTTTGAAATAATTGTAAATACTGTAAATATTATACCAAAAAAACAAGGCGGTTTTAAATGGACTAGTCAAGTTAACTTTTCTGTAAACCATAATAAAATATTAAAATATAAAAGATCAACTGCTGGAGATTATGTACGTGAAGAAGGTGGCGACTTTTATCAATGGTATTTAAAATCATATAGTGGTGCCGATAGTGCTACTGGACAGGCTTTATGGAGAGATTCTGCAAAAGGTTATGTAAGAGATACTACCAATTGGGGTAGCGGAAGTTATTTTAAGCAGGGAAGTGCATTACCTAAGTTTTATGGTTCTTTCACCAACGTTATAAGCTATAAACGCTTTAGCTTAATGGCTCAGATTTACTTCAGCTGGGGGAATAAAATTTATGACCAAAACGGTATTTTTAATAGTTCTGATGGCTCTAATGGATTCAGTGCTACTGGCAATGTTTCTTATTATGATTATGTTCATAGATGGAGAAAACCTGGTGATAGAACAGATGTGCCAGCCCCAGTTTATTTTGGCACTCAAACAGGGCTTTCTAACCAACCTTCTACAAGATTTCTGTATGATGGTAGTTATATAAGACTTAGGGATATTATGCTTTCTTACGATTTTCCTTCCAGTATATTATCAAAGGCAAGATTATCTACCACGAAGGTTTATCTAAGAGCGAGTAATTTATTCACTTACAGAAAAGACAAGCGTTTGTATTATGATCCAGAAACACCAGTGGATGGCACCATCAATTTAAGACCACCTTCCGGTATTACCATACTTTTAGGTGCAAACATTAACTTTTAGTAAATCACATTTTAAAAGAAATTATAATGAAAATATTTAAAGTTTTTATCCCACTAATAATTGTATTGTTTTTCGGAGTTTCATGTAGTAAGAGTTTTACAAACTTTACTCCTTCAACTTCTATTATTGCCGATAGTGCCATTACAAGCCTCTATAATGTTCGTGTTGCTGTAAATGGATTATATTCATTGATGACAAATGATGGGTATTATGGAAGAGTAGCCATATTATTACCAGATCTTATGGCAGATAATGTTTATAGAAGCCGCCAATCTGGGGCTAGGTTTACTGGTTGGTCAATTCAATCTTCTGGTTCTGTAACCACTAGCGATTCCTACGCAAGTGGGCTTTGGGGGCAATTATATTCTGTTATTATTAATGCTAATACCATTATTAATAAAGCACCCTCTCTACCAGCCTCAGGAACAGATTCTATCGAGTTACGTCAATTGATTGGTGAAGCGTATGCGGCTAGGGCATTGGCTTACTTTGATTTAGTTCGCTTTTTCTCTTACTCCTACACTAAAATGAACTACAATACATCAACAGCTAATTCAACAGATTTAGGTGCAGCTATCGAAACAAATTCTTATCCTAATGATGTGAATGATATAGTTTATCCAGTTAGATCTAAAATAAAAGATACCTATACTTTTATTGAAACCGATATTGCGAATGCATTAAACTATCTTCCTGTAAAAGGAGATATATGGTCGAAGGGGCAGATTGACCCTACTTTATTTAAAATACGTCTGAATGCAATTTCTGTAACTGCATTAGCTGCAAGGGTTTATTTATACGAAGCAAAATATGCCCAAGCAATTCAGGCAGCAACTGCTGTTATAAACAGTGGTAGATATTCATTATTGCCAGCTTCCTCTTTGGTAAATGATTTTCATACTAAAGGTAATAACGAAAGCATCTTTGAGCTCGCAAACACCTCCTTCAACAATCAAGGCACAAATAGTATAGCTTATATTTTTAACCAAAATGGTTATGGCGAAATGCTCGCTCCTGATGAAGTGTATAAAATGTATGATAATACCGATGCGAGAAGAGACTTTATTACTCTTGGAAAACGCAATAGTTATGGAGGTGAAAATCCATGTTATGTTATTAATAAATATAACAACATTAGCAATTACGAAGAGAATATCAAGCTTTTCCGTTTGTCGGAGATGTACTTAATTAGGGCTGAGGCACTAGGATATTCCGATATTCCATCCGCATACAATGACATAAAAACTATTGCCCTTGCACGGAATGAAATATTGGGTACTGTTCCAACGAATAAAGTCACTTTTTTCCCTTTAATAATGTTGGAAAATAGAAAAGAATTTGCTTTTGAAGGACATCGAATTTTTGATTTAAATAGAGTTCATGATCCATCAGCAACTGACAACCCTGCAACAACTTACAACTTTGTTCATTACAATTCACAAACAAAAACAATCAATCGTTTTGGATCTTTTTTAACTTCTTCAGGTGTGGAATCCACAACTATAAAACTAAATATATTGCCAATTCCATATTCTGAAAGATTAAGAAATCCACTATTAATCCAAAATTATAAGTGGTAAAATAGTATAGTCATTGAATTAAATAAAAAATACTTCACTAAAAAAGCACCATTAGCATTTTATTTAAATGTTGATGGTGCTTTTTTGTTTTATAATTACTTTACTCTTGCATCCTATCTATGCTATAACCGTTGTTTCAATTGTTCTATCATGGCTGGTTTCCAACTATTAAACGTGTTTTCCACTATCTGTTTCCTTGCCTCAGTAACTAGCCATAGATAAAATGAAAGATTGTGTATACTAGCTATTTGCAAAGCCAATATCTCATTAGCCACAAATAAGTGACGTAAATAAGCTTTACTGTAGTAGTTGCTAGTAGGGCAGGGGATACCCGAATCGATACAACTAAAATCGGTAGCCCACTTTTTATTGCGTATGTTTATCACCCCATTCGATGTAAATAGCATCCCATTACGACCATTACGAGTAGGCATCACACAATCGAACATATCAACCCCAAGCGATATGTTTTCCAGAATGTTCCAAGGTGTTCCAACGCCCATCAAATATCGGGGTTTGTCCGTAGGCAAAATGTTGCAACAGTGTTCTGTGAAGTCATACATCATCTGCTCTGGTTCGCCCACACTCAATCCGCCAATTGCATTGCCCACCGCATTCTTACTTGCGATGTATTCTGCAGAGGCGGTTCGCAAATCTTTATATGTACTGCCTTGCACTATCGGAAAAAGATTTTGAGTGTAGCCATATTTATCTGGTGTATCTGCCAATCGGGCAACGCACCTGTCTAGCCATCTATGGGTAAGTTCCATACTCTTTTTGGCGTAGTTATATTCACTTGGATAAGGCGGACATTCATCAAAAGCCATGATAATATCTCCACCAATGCTGCGTTGAATATCCATTACCCTTTCTGGCGAAAACAGGTGTCTGCTTCCATCAATGTGGCTTTGAAACATGGCTCCTTCTTCTGTTATTTTTCTATTAGCTGCCAAAGAAAAAACCTGATAGCCACCACTATCCGTAAGTATTGGCCTATCCCAACCATTAAATTTATGTAGTCCACCTGCCGCTTCAAGTACTTCTGTTCCGGGGCGTAGGTAAAGGTGATACGTGTTGCCCAATATTATCTGAGCCTTAACTTCTTCTTTAAGTTGCTTCTGAGTAACCGCTTTCACACTGCCCACTGTTCCTACTGGCATAAATATGGGGGTGTTTATTATGCCATGATCTGTGGTAATAACTCCTGCTCTTGCTTTGCTATTAGTATCTGTATTGATTAAATTAAATTGTAATGCAGCCATTAGGCAAAAATAGGGGCAAAGCAAAGACGGTGTTGGTTTTGAGACGAATGATTGTGAACATTAGAAATCCATTCAAAAAAAATTAAGCAATTTTCGCTACAATACAGTATCTCATTGAATTATAATTTTCAACTTCCTTAAAGGTACTCCCGTTTGTGGGGTAAGGAATCTTAAATATGCACACTACTGATTTGAAGTTTCGGTGCAGTTTCTGAATCATTGAGTGATGTCACTTTACTTTCGAGTGACTTCACTTTACTTTCGAGTGACGTCACTTTACTTTTGAGTGACGTCACTTTACTTTCGAGTGATGTCACTTTACTTTCGAGTGACGTCACTTTACTTTCGAGTGACGTCACTTTACTTTCAAGTGACGTCACTTTACTTTCAAGTGACGTCACTTTACTTATCAGTAACCGATAAAAGTAGTAAAATGACAAGGGCATATCAAATTATAGTACATCATCAGTAGTAAGGATGTACTATAATTTGACTGTTTACTATTTTATTACAGAAAAATTAAAAAATTAAAATTCAGCTGTTAAAACTTCCTGATGGCTCTAACGTTTGCCTTATTGCTTTTCCAGTAACCAAAATTACTATTACCACCAAAATCATGAACCCAAGCTTGATGGGTTTGATCACTAGAATATTCTGATGAAGACCAATAGAAGGTGGCAGTGAAGCTCCCTAATCCTTTTACATACAAATTGGTGTACATTAAATTTAATTCATCTATCGAAGGAAGATACCAATCGCTATAGCCATTGGCTGTTTGGCTAGCAATGTAAGCAGCATACGAGCCACTACCTTGAGTGGTAAGAATGCTATTGGTGTTTGACAGACCAGTACCATTTACTGTACCAGTGGCACCTGTGATAATATAGCCGCCATTGTACCATTGAATACCCGTACTTTGATCTGTACTTGCAGCAATTAACCCATGTTGACTAGTGTTGTCAAGATAAAAAATGATTCCACCGCCATAAGATTGTCCAAGTGTGTAAGTAGTAGTGGTAGCCGCAGAAGTTGTAAAACTTATAGGTGTACTGTAGGTGGTGCCAGCACTATTAGTGGCATAAGCCGATACATAATAAGTGGTGCTTGCTATTAACCCAGAAACAGTTGAGGTAAAGGTTCCTGTTCCACTTCCTGCGGTAACGCTAGTAACATTGCCAGTATTGTCTAGTGTTGGATTTACTGATTTATAAGAATATACAAATCCCCTTACAGTAACTGTGTTTCCTCCATCAGCAGTAACATTACCAGTAAACAAAGCACCAGTAGAAGTTATGGCACTAGGAGAGGAGGAGGTTACAGTTGGCACACCAGTAGTTGTGCTACATCCACCCCATGTTGGTACTCCATTGCAAAGGGTAAGTACACTTCCATTGGTTCCGGCAGTAACAGCAGTCCATTTAGTGCCATCCCAATAAAGCAAGTCACCCGCTTTATTACCATTAGGAATTCCATTGGCTGCATAAAGGGCATAAGGAACACTAACAATTTTACTGCTTCCCACAACTGTTCTGTTATTGCCTCCAGTTGGGTCTATCGCAGACTTAATGTAATAAGTGCCGCTACCCCAATTAATGCTAGATAAGCTACCTATTTGTGATTGTCCATTGCCAATGATTACACTAAATAGACCATTCGCATTTGTAGTAACATTGTCTATTTCTCCATAAACAACATCTCCATTAGCGGAATCTTTTTTAATGGTAATAAAGGCACTAACCTGCGTGTTAGTTACCAGCACATTGGAAGCATTTCTAACTACTGCCTGATAGCTGATCCCTTGAGGTGCTTGCGCAAAGCTGAATGTGGTAACTAACAATAAACTGAATAAGTAGTAAAGCTTTTTCATTGAAGTTTAATTTTTAATAATTCTAAATGATTTAATGGTGATGCCGTTTTGTATTACTTGTAGTAGATAGGCACCGTTAACTAGTTTTGAAGTGGAAATGGTGGTTAAATCGTTGGTTATTTTCTGTTGCTCAATCAATTTTCCTTCTGTAGAAAATACTTGATAAGTTAGCTTTCTAAATGCAGCATTTTTAATGCTAAGATTCAAAAGACTCGTTGTAGGATTTGGGAAAGCTGTTAGTTCATTGTCGTTAGTAGAAATGGAAACTGCAATGCTTTTAGAATAAGTGCTTTTGCCATCAATATCAGTTTGTTTTAAACGATAATAGCTAGTTCCAGCATAAGGAGCAACATCTACTGTGTTGTATGTTTGGTTGCCTACATTATTTCCCTTGCTATTCAATGTTATTACAGATGAAAACGAAATTCCATTTGCAGAACGCTCTACTGTAAAGAAATGGTTATTACGTTCAGAAACTGTTTCCCAACTAATATCAATTTGTTTGATAGCATTAACTGAAGCCTTAAATTCTAACAAGGTAATGGGCAATTCAGTTTCGCTGTAAGCTTGTTGAACACCTTCAATTACATAACCTCCAGATGTGGCATAGCTAGAAAAGAAAACTTCACCTAAAGAATAACTGGCAGAACCGCCGCTTCCTGATGCTTCCCCTCCAGAGGAAACAGGGCTTGATTGGGCTTTAACTTTTGTTATTGATAATAACAAAAAGATCAAGGCAGAAAAATAGAGCCTCATATTTTTATTCATTTAATTATTGTGTTGCTTCAAAATAAAATCCCACCTTAAATTATGGACAAGAAAAAGACTTAGTGGGGGTCGATAATAATTCAGTTTGCAACTGCAATATTAACAAAGTAATAGTTATACTACAAAATAAATATTTTATTACTATTAATGTTCAATTTAAAATAAATATTATACTAAAAGTGGGGCTGTTTAAAATTATACCCATTCCGATTATTGCTTCCAACAAGAGAATTTGCCAATAAACAAAACATAGATAAGGAGTGCCAAGCATCCACAACATTTTTCAATTTATATACTTTTCCTTTTGTTACTTTACCGCCATGATACAACAGTGGTGGAATTGGCGCAGCTTGCTTGGCTTTATTGCCGTTTTAATAGTGCTTGGCACTGTGTTTTATTCAGAATCATTGGCTAAAAAGATTGCAGAACAGGAGCATAATAATGTGGCAGTTTGGGTAGAGGCCCAGAAAACAATACTTAATTCGTCTGATAGTGCAAATCTAAACTTGGCAACCAAAATAACGAGTGGTAATATTGATATACCTATCATAGAAACAGATGAAAAAGATAATATATCTAATAATTACCTCAACCTAGATACGTTTGATGTAAAGAGAAATAAAAACTATCTGTCCGAAACATTAGAGTCTTTCAAGGAATATGCGCCACCAATTATTTTAGTGATTAGTAAAAAGCCCTACATGGCCAATAGATATTACTATGGGCCTAGTACTTTATTGAAAGAGGTGAAATATTATCCTATTGTTCAATTAATTATTGTTTTTCTTTTTATTGTTATCGTAATGTTAGCCCAGCGAGCGAATTATAAAGGTCGTCAAAACCAAGTATGGGCAGGAATGGCAAAGGAAACAGCACATCAACTGGGCACACCTGTAAGTAGTTTGCAAGGATGGGTTGAAATGATGAAAGACATACCGGGCAATGAATTGATTGCACCAGAAGTAGAAAAAGATGTAAACAGATTATTGCTCATAACCGATAGATTTGGAAAGATTGGTAGTATGCCAGTTTTAGAAGAAAAGAATATTGTGGAGTTGGTGGCTAATATGATGGAATATATTCAGAAGCGAGCAGGTGGAAATGTAAAATTTCAATTGAATGCTAATGATGAACGGTATATTTTGTCGTTTATTAGTCCTCCATTGTTTGATTGGGTAATTGAAAACCTACTTAAAAATGCGTTGGATGCGATGGAAGGTAAGGGTAATATTCTGGTTACCATAAAAGATACGGCTGCACAAATAATTATTGATGTAGCTGATTCGGGAAAAGGAATTTCTAAGGCTAATATTGGCAAAGTATTCAATCCTGGGTTTTCTACTAAAAAGCGTGGTTGGGGATTGGGACTGACCCTAACTAAACGCATTATTGAACAATATCATAAAGGGCAAATATTTGTGCTTAATAGCGAGGCAGGCAAAGGCACAACCTTTAGAATAATACTTAATAAATAAGAATTAAGTGGAAAGTTGAAAATTGAAAGTGGAAATTATATACTGAGAAATAATTTTAAAACATTAAGTTCTACGTCTAACTCTTAACTCTCAACTTTCGGCTTTCAACTTTAAACTTTAAACTTACGACCTTCCACTTTCAACAAACATAACATGAAGCTCTTCTATCAATTATTTATTACAATTTATCCTTTTGTTGCTAAATTGATAAGTGGCAAGAATGGAAAAGCAAGGCTTTGGGTAGCTGGAAGAGAGAATATCTTTCAGCGTTTGCAGGATGTATTTGCTAATAATAGGGATAAAGTGCTTTGGATTCATTGTGCATCTTTGGGAGAATTTGAACAAGGTAGACCAATTATTGAACTGTTGAAAAACGATAATACGGCTATCAAAATCCTTCTTACGTTCTTTTCTCCTTCGGGCTATGAAGTAAAAAAGAATTATGAACTAGCAGACTGGGTGTTTTATCTTCCGATGGATAGTGATACTAATGCGCAAAAATTTTATGACATAGTAAAACCTTCTGTTGTAGTTTTTGTGAAGTATGAATACTGGTTTTATTATTTAAGAGAAGCTAAAAAGAGGGATATTCCTTTATTGCTTGTGTCGGGTATATTCAGAGAGGGGCAACCTTTTTTTAAATGGTATGGAGGTTTCAATAGGCAGATGCTTACTTATTTCAGTATGTTTTTTGTGCAGAATAATGAATCTGTAGAATTGTTGAATTCAATTGGCATTAAAGAAAATGTAATGATAAGTGGCGATACCCGTTTTGATAGAGTACTTACTATTGCCCAAAAGTTTGAACCAATTTCAGAAATTGAAGTATTTATAGGCAAGCATCAGCAGGTAATTGTGGCAGGAAGCACGTGGTTAGAAGATGATGAAGTGCTGGTTCATTATGCTAAAGCTCATCCTGATAGTAAGTTTATTATTGCCCCACATGATATACAAAAAAGTAGAATAGATGAATGTCTGGCACTATATCCACTTTCAATTAAATTCAGTGAATGGTGTACTTTAAATAAAAAACAATCAGTGGATAGTAAAACTTCTGCAATGATGGGAACGAACAACATTATCATTATAGATAACATGGGCATGTTAAGCAGAATATATAAATATGGAACTATTTGTTTTGTAGGTGGAGGGTTTGGTGATGATGGCGTACACAATGTGCTTGAAGCAGCTGTGTTTGGCAAGCCTGTAATCATTGGTCCAGAATACAGTAAATATATTGAAGCAGATGGATTAGTTAATGCTGGAGGTGCTTACAGTATTAAAAACACCTTGGCATTCGAAAAAATAGTAAATAAACTGTTTGAAGATTCACAATTATATAATAAAGCATGCAATGCCGCCGGCAACTATGTTGCAATTAATGGAGGTGCAACTAACATTATTGTGAAATACATTTATGAAAAGCGCCTTTTTACTAATTGATCAAATAACTGAACAACCTCATTGTCTGCCGGCCAATTTAGTTTTATTTTCAATTCTCGTTGAATCCAAAATGTTGCTTCTGGTAAAATACTATAGCTCTGAATTTGCTTTATACTGCGGTCAAACAAAGACTCGTCTCCACCAAACAGTTCATTAATAAACAAATATTTATCATTGATACTAATTGCTTTCCGCAAATCTTTGATGTGTGTATTTTCTAGTAAGTGAGCAACCTCAACTTTGTGTTCCTTAAATTTACTGTTAATATCAGTTTCTTCAATTGGGGCTGTTTCAGTAATAGATTCTTTTAATTCAGTAGGAATGTCAATTTCAGGAAGTGTAGGAATGTCTGAAGGAATATTGTAAAGATACTCATTGGGCGTAACCTCAAGTGGTTGACTAAAAATAGCTTGTGCAACTGGCATTACTTGTTCTTGTTCAATTTCAGACACAGTTTCTTCCGGCAATTCCAGTATAAATTCCTCTCTAGGCGCCAACACTTCTGGTGTTTCTTGTTCTTGCATAAACCAAGTAATAGGCGTAGGAAGTTCTTCAATTATTTCTAGAGGAGGAGTTTTAAGTTCTTCTAAGGGTTCTGTCTCAGCGGTGAATGGGGGGGCAGCAGTTTCTTCTTTCTCCTCTTTTGCTTGTTCAAATAGTTCAGTATTAACTTCTGCTTGTTTTGGTAATTCAGCAACCACTAAAGTTTTCCTAGGCATTGTTACAGATATGGCGATTTCTGTATTTCCACCTTCCATCTGTTGCAATTCAGTTACAAGCATTTGAGCAATGGTTAGTAAAATTGCAGGATTCGCATTGTCATCTACTAATTGTTGTAACTTTTTTATAATAAGAGAGGCTCTTTCTAACATATATGGGTACTTTTACCGGCCAAAAATAGAGTATTAATTATACAACGAAAATAAAGAAAATATATTTAGTAAATGTTTATTGAACCGAATTTAAGTGGAGAAAAAACTGGATGGATTGAAGTAATCTGTGGTAGTATGTTTAGTGGCAAAACGGAAGAGCTTATCCGTAGATTAAAAAGGGTAAAGATTGCGAACCTAAAAGTTGAAATATTTAAACCTGCCATTGATGTTCGATACGATGAGCTACAGGTAGTGAGCCATGATGCCAACGCCATTTTATCTACACCTATCGAAAACCCTCAGGTAATTCTTTTAATGGCAACAGATGTGGATGTAGTAGGTATTGATGAAGCGCAGTTTTTTGGGGACGAGATTGTAAATGTATGCCAAACACTTGCTACTCGTGGTGTAAGAGTTATTGTAGCTGGTCTTGATATGGATTATAAAGGCAATCCTTTTGGTGCCATGCCAAACTTACTAGCCATTGCAGATTATATAACTAAATTACATGCCATCTGTGTTCAATGTGGCAATATAGCCAGTATTTCCTACAGAAAAACCTCACAAGATGGACAAGTTCTTTTAGGGGAAAAAGACACCTATGAACCAAGATGCAGAAAGTGCTACAGCAAAGGAAAAGCATTACAGTGATAGGTTAGGAAATTTTAAGTTTTTAATTACTTATTTTGAGTTTTGAATTATAAACTTTTAAATTCAAAACTTAAAATAAGTAGTGTAGTTGATAGATTGGAAAAATTATTGCAAGTCCGCTTGGTTTGCAACATTATTAAGAATTAGAACAGCAGAAGGAAAATATTATAAAGGATAAATTAAGTTTGAAATTACAAAGGCATTTGTGGTGTTTATCATCACACTTTCTCATCAAAAGGACATTGCATTTTCAATTATTAATTTTCAATTATTAATTTTCAATTACTCCTTCAACTTCTTTTTTGAAAAAAGTATTTTGAAAGATAAGAATAATTATGACACCGACCGAAATGGACGCATCAGCTATATTAAATACAGGCTCGAAGAAATCAAATTCTTTTCCTCCCCAAAAAGGAACCCATTTTGGTAGTATTGTGCTGATTAAAGGAAAATATAGCATGTCTACCACTTTGCCGTGTAAGAATCCTGTGTAACCCCCACCTTTAGGAAATATATGTGCTACATTTTGCAGGAATGGATCACTATTTTCAAAAATCAATCCATAGAACATACTATCAATTAAATTGCCCAGCGCACCAGCAAATATCATCCCAGCACAAATAATGAAACCTTTATGAAATTTTTTATTTATGAAATCATTCAGTAGAAATACACCCCAAATAACTGCAGCAAGCCTGAACAATGAAAGTATTATCTTACCAAAATCACCTCCAAACTTCCAGCCCCATGCCATACCTTCGTTTTCAATAAAATGAAGACGAAACCATGTGCCGAGAATATCATATTCCTGACCAGAAATAAAGTTTAATTTAATGTAAAACTTCATCGCTTGATCTGCAAAAATGATAGCAGCAATGATTATTGCCAGATACTTTCCTTTCATGAATTGTTTTTTGAACAGGCAAATATAAGGTTTGGAGCATTTGAGTTTTTGTTTGAATTAAAAGCATTAGAGGTTGTTTAACAAGTTGCAAGTTGATTTTGGACAGTAAATAAATAAAATGTCATTTGTTTCTTTGTAAATAATCATTGAATATTGTGCAGTAAGTAAACTATAAATTGCTCATTATTGTAGTTTACCCACCTGCATATATTGTTTATTTGCAATTTACCCCTATTTTGGGACGTTATTTTTATTTTAAAAAAACATTATGAATACACCATCTGCACAAAAAGGACACCCTAAAGGTTTGTATGTATTATTTGCCACAGAAATGTGGGAAAGGTTTAATTACTATGGAATGCGTGCCATTCTGATTCTATTTATGACTAAGGCACTCATGTTCGACAAAGTGTTTGCTTCTAATCTTTATGGTAGTTATACTGGTTTAGTTTATTTAACCCCTTTAATTGGCGGTTATATGGCCGACCGATATTGGGGCAACCAAAGATCTATAATTGCAGGAGGTTTAGTTATGGCACTCGGCGAATTAGTGTTATTTTTTTGTAGCACTTTCTATCATTCATCACCACAATTATCTACTTTGTTATTCTTTTCAGGATTAGGATTTATGATTGCGGGCAATGGATTCTTTAAACCAAACATCTCCTCTTTAGTGGGGCAACTTTACCCTAAAGGAGATAGGCGTTTAGATGCCGCTTATACTATTTTTTACATGGGCATCAATGTGGGTGGTGCATTTGGACCGTTTCTGTGTGGATTATTTGGTGATACAGGCAACCCCGACGACTTTAGATGGGGATTTTTGATTGGTTGCATCGGAATGTTATTGAGTGTGGTAGTTCAAATAATGTTTCATCATAAATATGTTAAATCTCCCGAAGGAAATGTATTAGGATTAACCCCTGATAATTCCCCTGCCATTGCAACAAAACTAACTACCATTATTGGAGGATTATTATTATTCTCCTTTGTAACTATTGGATTGATATATATTGATGCAAAAGTGTTTAATTATTTATTCTATTTATTGATAGGATCGGTAACATTTATTGCCATCGTTATTTTCTCTGACAAATCACTTGATCCTGTAGAAAAATCAAAAGTGGCTGTAATATTTATTGTGTCCTTCTTTGTTATCTTCTTTTGGAGTGCTTTCGAACAAGCAGGTGCCTCTTTAACCTTCTTTGCAGATGAACAAACAAACCGTAATTTAGGGTTCTTTACTGTTCCTGCAAGCTGGTTTCAATCATTGAATTCTGCTTTTGTCGTTTCTTTTGCTCCATTGTTTGCTTGGTTATGGTTAATATTAGGAAAAAAAGAACCCTCATCGCCAACTAAAATGGCACTTGGTTTATTGTTTTTATCAATTGGGTACTTATGGATTGCCTTTGGCGTAAAGAATGTGCAACCAGGCATTAAAGTAAGTATGATATGGCTTACAGGCATGTACGCTTTGCATACTTGTGGAGAATTGTGCTTGTCGCCGATAGGATTGTCGTTAGTAAATCAGCTTGCCCCAGCAAAGTTTGCTTCTTTGTTAATGGCAGTTTGGTTTACGGCTAATGCCTTTGCTAATAAGTTCGCAGGCGTGTTAAGTAGTCTTTATCCAGATAATAAAACAACCAACTTTTTAGGAATTTATGAAATGAGCAACCTTTATAGTTTCTTTATGTTATTTGTATTTATGGCAGGAATTGCATCGCTTATTTTATTTTTCCTTACTAAGAAATTACAAAAGATGATGCAATAGTGAAGTGAATAGTAGATTGTAGAAAGTAATAGTCAAAAGTTGAGAGTTGAACTTTAAAGGTAAAAATGAAATGTAATAAGCCAAATGTTTAGATTATTTGGTTTAATGTTATCTACTTTAATGCTATTTAGTCATATAAAGTTTCTCCCATTTACTCACAACTTTTTGCTTTTAACTTTAAATTCTCTTCAACAAATTTATATTATGGATCCAGAGGTTGCAGCATTTTTAAAACGCATACTAACTACAATTGGTATTGTACTATTCTGGATGGGCGTAAACTCAACCTTCGGAATCATGCTTGGCTATGCTTATATTGAGGGAAAGCTTCAAATTGGCAATATAGTTTTCTACGTATGGGTAGTAGTCGGTACACCTGCAACAATTTGGTATCTACGAAAGCTTTGGAAAGAGCAAAGTGATTTTGATGTATATAATTAAACCAGCCTCTAATTAACAATATTCTATCTGCAATCTATCAAGTTGTTATTTGATATGTAGTTATAATAAATCTACCTCTTAATCATTCTACTACAAGTCGTAAATTTTTAGCTAATCTTCTTTACTGTCCATTCTACGTGTCTTCTTGTTTAAATTTTGAATTTTTGTAGCAACAAACGAATAGTTACAATTAGTATTTAACACTCAAAATTTAAAGTTATGATGAAGCAATTTTTCAAATTAGCCTGCGTACTTTTTATCACAACTTCAGTAAGTGCTAATGCACAATCAGCATCAAGAAATGTCGGTGTATTTATAAGCAATCTAAGTACTAGCTTAGATCCAGTTCACAATAAGTGGAATTATAAAGACAAAAAGTGGATGGAGGATTCAGTTATTAAATTACGAACTAAACTTGGGGAAGATGACACTTCTGAGACTAGTTTTAGGAATAAACTCGAAGAAACAAATAGCAGATTAGCATTACAGGCATCCTATAAAAGCGAAAACAAATTAACAACCTTATCAGGAAAAAAAGCCGATAACAATAAGGACTACAGCTTTTTTGTAAAATATGTAAAGCTTGAGGGGGCTAACATTAAATACGGATTTCACATTGAAGGACATGTAAAGGCTTGTGAAGGTCAGGGTAAAATTCCACGTGCTTATGTGTCTTTGAATAGCGCATTGGGCGCAGGTAGTTTCGAAATAGTCCCTACAAATACAGATGGATGGTTTTCAACCGACATTACCGATGATTCTATTGCCAGTATCTCTTTGATAAAAAAAGGGTTTCAGGAAAAAGATATTGTCTTATTAAACAATAAATCTAAAGTAAATGATAGCACTTCTTATGTTTTTGACGCTTGTTTAGAGAAAACTGATGATGTAGAAAATGAAATTGTTAGTAAACTTACAAGTACTTCAAAAGCGGCTAATGTGTTTTTTGACTTCAATAAATCTGCTTTATCAGATGAAACTAAACAGATGCTTGATGGTGTAATAGAAAATGTGAAATCACAAGGAACTTCTGTGAAATCAATTGACATAAATGGGTTCACAGATAAAAAAGGAACAAAGAAATATAATTTAACATTGAGCAAGGAAAGATCATTGGCTTGTAAGCAATATTTGATGACGCATGGATTAAATAATGTTAAGATAAATATTAAGGCTTGTGGCGTTGATGATGTAGAGGTAAAAGATGAATCAGAAATGGCAAAAAGTAGACGTGTAGATATTATTATTCATAAAATTGTATAACCAGCATAGATTAAAAGCAAAGAACTCTACTAGGATAAATATCCTTATAGAGTTCTTTGCTTTTGTATATACTTCAAAATATTATCTCTGCTATATTGTCCTAGTAATCCTTAAAGAAAATATCTCTTTGAAGAAGTCAAATTCATAACAACTACATCACAGTCGGGAATCTGTTTACATTCTTGTAATAAATATACACCGCAGGTTCTTTTCCCATTGCTGTAAACCATTGCTGACAATAAGGTGCCATCCAGATGCTATCTCCTTTTTTTATGGGATACCACTGATGGTCGAGCATATAAACGCCTTGCCCTTGTAAATAAATCAAGCCATGCTCCATAATATGGGTTTCCACCATAGGTAAATGCCCGCCGCTATCATAAGTAAATATGTTTACTGCCATATCAAACGACAATTCATCTGGTAATAAAACTTGTAAGCGTAGGGCATCATCACCCAAATAAGATGGTCCTGGAATTGTAGCCGCGTCACCAAACAAAACTTCTGGTGCACTATAGCCTTCCAAATGCTCATATACTTTATGGAAGGTGAGTATTTGTGTTCCTTCTAATATATCGCTAAAAGCATATTTCGTTCCAATTGGCACATATACAAACTGACCTATAGCCAATGTTTTTGTTTTTCCATCTACCGTTGCCTCAGCTCCACCACTGATGATATAGAAGAATATTTGCGACTCTTTTGTTGTGCCTACCAATGTACAATCTGCCTTTGCAGTAACTAAAGTCTGGCAAAGTTTTGCCCCCATTGCTTCGTTAATAATCACATTCACAGTGCAGTTTGTCCAGCCCGGCACGTTACTATTAATGTATCCGTCTGGCGCAATTACTGCGTGATTACTCTTTACTACACTTCTTGTTAATGCTGATATTTCCATCTTAATTATTTTAATTATTTACCACTAAGTACACTAACAAAAAAACACAAAGAACACAAAGATTGCTTTTCTATGTGTACATTACTTAAAGTAAATTACACTTAAAACCTATGTTCCCTATATGCCTATGTCCCTATGTATTTAACTTTTTATCTTCTCCATCCAAAACTTACAACCTGTTACTTATTACCTCTTCAAGAAACTTATCTGAAACCTCAATTGCAGCAGCAATATCTTTCGTCTCTGCATTTTCAAGTGGGTTGTGACTAATGCCTTTAAAGCATCTGACAAACAACATCGATATAGGAGAAACGGCCGAAATAGGCACTCCATCATGGCCAGCTCCACTCACCAATTCTATAACAGGATGTCCACTTTGGCTGATAGCCTCTTTTAAAGCATTTGTCAAAGTTTCATCGCATTTAGTAGGATTTGTTCCTTGAACTAAATTCCATTTTACGTCCACATTGCGTTTCTCTGCCACTGAATAACAGGTTTCTTTTATGCTGTTATATGCCGCATTCAAAACATCTATTTCTGCACATCTAACGTCGAGTGTGCAAACAACTTTACCCGGAATAACATTACTTGCCGATTGAATAACTTCCAATTTACCAATCGTTGCTACTATCTTATCCTTTTGCTCTAACGCTAGTTTCTCTGTTTCCAAAACAAATTCGGCTGCTGTTGCCAACGCATCTTGGCGCATATCCATTGGTACAGTTCCAGCATGACCTGCTACTCCTGTAAAGGTTATTTCAGCTCTTTGCTGACCGGCAATTCCGGTAACTACTGCAATAGGAATATTTTTTTCGTACAAAACAGGCCCTTGTTCAATGTGAATTTCAAAGTAGCCCAACCATTCAGCGATTTTATCTTCTGGTAACAGGTGATAATTTCCTCCCATTTCATTAATAACCTCTTTTAATGAAATGCCATGACCGTCCTTTTCATCTAATTTATTGGACTCAAATAATCCTGCAACAACTTTACTTCCTAAATAAGTTGTATGAAACCTGACGCCTTCCTCATCGCTAAAAGCAATTAATTCAATGTGAAAAGGAAGTTTAGTTTTTGTTTTTATTAAGTTCTCCAGCAAATCCAAACCCATAATTACTCCCAATGGTCCATCAAATTTACCAGCATTAATTACCGTGTCAATGTGCGATCCAATAACAAACTTTTTGGCATAAGGATTATCGCTTAATAATTTGCCTCGAACATTTCCAATGTTATCGATAGTTGTTAGTAACCCTGCTTCAAGCATCCAATCGAATACTTTTTTACTACCTTCCAAAAACTGCTTCGTTCCAAATGTCCGTGTGATGCAACCTTTTTCTTCCGTTATTAAAGCCAGTTCATCAATTCTTGCTACAATCTTCTCTGCCCTTTTAATGTAACTATCCATACGCTTTAATAAATTTTTATATCCTTTCCATTATCCCTTTAAACTTATGTTTCCTATCTCCTAATACTATATAACTTTAGTTCCCTACCACTCTAATTACACCCATAAACACGAATGTGTTTTAATCGTTTCAATAGTAAAATTCGTGGCAAAAAGTTATATCAGTTGGAAAAATTAGCCCTTAATCTTTAATTATGTGTTGAGTCTTTTTCCATATCTCTAATTAGAACTTTGTGTTAATGACTCTGCTCACTCTGCCGTTATTTTGATAGAATTATTTTCCCATAGTTCAACTGCGTAAATATACTGTTATCATACACTTTCTCTCCAGACAAATAGGTTTGCTCCACAATACCATACAATGTTTCATTTAGATATGGTGTTGTCTTGTGTTTGTGATGCAACATGTTTTCAGTTACTACAAAAGAACTATCAATATCAACCACAATTAAATCTGCATCATAACCAATGGCTATTTTTCCTTTTGTGGTTGATTTGCCAATCAGTTTTGCTGGGTTCTCGCATAGCCATTTAGCTATAAAATCTATTGTAAATCCTTTTTCCCTAGCCTTCGTCCACAGTACAGGCAATGCCAATTGCAATGATGCAATGCCTCCCCAAGCCTTCATGAAATCACCGCTCTCTAATTCTTTTAGGGTAGGTGTAGAAGGGGAGTGGTCTGTAGCTACTAGGTCAATTACTCCATCTTTCAAGGCTTGCCAAAGCTGATCATTATTTTCATTCTCCCTGATAGGCGGCGCACATTTAAACTGTGTCTGTCCGTCTTTTATAGTTTCTGCGTTGAAGTATAAGTAGTGCTGTGCCGATTCCACCGTTATTGGCAAGCCCTTTTCTTTAGCTTTAATTATTTGTTCAATAGAATTAGCTGATGATAAATGGACTATATGAACCCTGCAATTAAACTCTTCGCACAAACGAATCATCATGGTAATGGCCTCATCTTCCCACTCTTTAGGACGGGAAGACATATAGTTTTGATAAGAACGGTTATCGCCAGTAGCACGCAATAGTTCATCAGTCAACTCACAATGAACTAGTAAAGGGAGATTGTGTTTGGCTATAATTGGCATTGCAATACGCAGATCTTCTTCGGTAGCATTTGGGAAATCGTCAATACCCGAATGAGTTAAAAATGCTTTAAACCCTAGAATTCCTTTTGCAATCAATCCTTCAATCTCATCTGTATTTCCCGGAATGATACCGCCCCAAAAGCCCACATTGGTGTGTAGTTTATCTTTTGTAGCGTCCAGCTTTTCTTCAAACGCAGCAACTGTAGTAGTAACTGGTGCAGAGTTGAGTGGCATATCTATTAGTGTGGTCAATCCGCCGGCAATGGCTGATTTTGTAGCCGTATCAAAACCTTCCCAATCAGTTCTGCCAGGTTCGTTTATATGAATATGCGGGTCAATTACTCCGGGCATCAAAACCTTGTTGCCCACTTCTATTAATTCATAGCCATGATTAAAGGGAAGATCAGATACTATGTCTTTTATTTTTCCATCATCTATCAACACAAATGCCGATGTTGTACCCTGTGGTAATAATATGTTGTTACTGTGTATTGCTATCAAAATAAAATATTTTACCTATTATTGCTACAAATATTGTAAAATTAAAATGAATAATAAGCATTTATTTTAGAATAATTAATTATTGTAATTTTTTATAGGGTTATGAAATAGATTTTTTCCCTACATTCACTTTCAATAAACGGATATTAATTTAACCACAAAGAACACAAAGGTTTTTACACAAAGGACACTAGGAATATGGGGTATTAATAGAATAAGAAATTTAACCACAAAGCACACAATAGTTTTCACGAAGAAACACAAGGATTAATTGGAGAATATGGCATGTGCGAATCGTTGTACAAAAACTTTGTGAGCCTTGTGTCTTTTTCTTAGTGCTCCTTGTGGTAAAACTTCCTTTGTGGTAAATCTTAAGACTAATATTTAATAAAGACAACTATGCATTTAACACCGAGAGAAACGGAGAAATTACTGATATTCCTTGCAGGAGAATTAGCTGAAAAGCGAAAAGCGAGGGGATTGAAACTCAATTATCCCGAAGCTATTGCCCTGATAAGTAATAGTTTACAAGAAGCAGCGCGCGATGGAAAATCTGTTGCGCAATTGATGCAATATGGAACAACTATCCTTACCAGAAATGATGTAATGGAAGGCATTGCAGAAATGATTCATGAAATTCAGATAGAAGCCACTTTCCCTGATGGAACTAAGTTGGTAACAGTACACGATCCAATTAGGTAGAATTATTTTGAATTTTGAATTTTATGTTTTAAATATTAAATTAAGTAAGATTACGTTTGCTGTAATTTAAAATTTAGAATACAAAATTTAAAACAATCACTTTTTGGACGTAGTAATTTAAAATTCAAAATAATAAAATTTAAAATAACAAAAATGATTCCTGGAGAATATATTTTGGCTAAAGGGGATATAGAATGCAATGTAGGTAGAAAAACAGTTGCGATGACTGTGGTTAATACCGGTGATCGCCCAGTGCAGATTGGGTCTCACTTTCATTTCTTTGAAGTAAACAGACAGGTAAAGTTTGAACGGGAGAAGGCTTATGGTATGCGCCTGAATATTGCTGCCGGAACCGCCGTTCGCTTTGAACCCGGCGAAGAAAAAGATGTAGAATTGGTGGAGTTTGGAGGTAATAAAAAAATAGTAGGCTTCAATAACTTAGTGGATGGAAGTCTTGAAGATGCTGAAGTGAAAGAGAAAGCTTTAAAAATGATTGAAGGATTCTAGAAATAGTTTCAAGTTTCTGGTTACTGGTTTCATGTACTGGTAACCGTTAACTTGCATAATGCAACCTGAAACTTGTAACCTGTAACTTGTAACAATTATGAATATCAACAGAATAAAATATGCGAATATGTACGGCCCAACTACGGGCGATAAGGTTCGTTTGGGCGATACTGAACTGTTTATAGAAATAGAAAAAGACTATACAGTTTACGGTGACGAAGCCAAGTTTGGCGGCGGCAAAACTATTCGTGATGGTATGGCGCAGTCCGCAACCGCCACCCGTAAGGAAGGCGTTTTGGATTTTGTGATTACCAGCGTGATGATTATCGATCATTGGGGAATTGTAAAGGCCGATATTGGCATTAAGGACGGAAAGATTGTAGGCATTGGCAAGGCGGGAAATCCTGATACTATGGAGGGTATTACCCCAAATATGGTCATCGGTGCATCAACAGAAGTGCATGGTGGTGCGGGTTTGATAGCCACGGCTGGCGGCATAGATACCCACATACATTTTATATGTCCCCAACAAATTGAACATGCTTTGTTCAGTGGCATTACTACCATGATTGGTGGCGGAACTGGCCCTGCCGATGGAACAAACGCTACCACTGTTACGCCCGGTGCATGGAATATCCAGAAGATGTTGGAAGCGGCAGAAGCTTTCCCTATGAACCTTGGTTTCTTTGGCAAAGGCAATTGTGCCAGCTTGGATCCGTTGGAAGAACAGATAGAAGCAGGGGCTTTAGGATTGAAAATACATGAGGATTGGGGCAGTACTACCGCCGTAATTGATGCATCGCTGCAAATGGCAGATAAGCACGATATTCAGATTGCCATACACACAGATACTTTAAATGAGGGCGGCTTTTTAGAGGATACCATCAACGCCATCAATGGTCGCGTTATCCATACTTTCCATACGGAAGGTGCGGGTGGTGGTCATGCGCCAGACATTATAAAGGCGGCTATGTATCCAAATGTGTTGCCTTCGTCCACCAATCCTACGCGTCCTTACACGGTAAACACCATTGATGAGCACCTCGATATGTTGATGGTTTGTCATCATTTGGATAAGTCAGTTCCCGAAGATGTGTCTTTTGCCGACTCCCGCATCCGTCCAGAAACCATTGCCGCAGAAGATATATTACACGATATGGGCGTATTCAGCATGATGAGTAGCGACTCGCAAGCAATGGGACGTGTGAGTGAGGTTATTACGCGCACTTGGCAAACGGCGCATAAAATGAAAGTGCAAAGAGGAGGATTGGAGCAGGATGCCCAGAATGAGAACGATAACTTTAGGGTAAAAAGATATGTTTCAAAATACACCATCAACCCAGCCATTACACACGGTATCTCGGAATATGTAGGCTCGTTGGAGAGTGGTAAGATGGCCGATCTTGTATTGTGGAAACCCTCCATGTTTGGGGTGAAACCAGAGATTATCATTAAAGGCGGAATGATTATAGCCGC
Source organism: Chitinophagaceae bacterium (assembly GCA_947447825.1). Taxonomy (GTDB): domain Bacteria; phylum Bacteroidota; class Bacteroidia; order Chitinophagales; family Chitinophagaceae; genus Parasediminibacterium. The sequence continues at coordinate 41,747 of CANFLL010000030.1, forward strand.
ACGTATGGGCGACCCAAATGCGTCTATCCCTACGCCGCAGCCTGTTATCTATCGCAATATGTTTGGGGCTTTTGGCAAGGCATTGCATAAAACCTGTGCCACATTCGTATCAAAACTTTCTCTAGAAAAGAATATTGTACAGCAATATGGTTTGCAGAAACTCGTATTGCCCGTAAAGAACTGTCGCAATATTTCTAAAAAAGACCTGATACACAATGATGCCACACCGCAGATAGACGTTAACCCAGAAAACTACGAAGTAAAGGTGGATGGCGTGGTAATTACTTGCGAACCATTGGGGGTATTGCCATTGGCTCAACGGTATTTCTTGTTTTAGATAGGAATGGAGTATTTTATTTCACTTGAAGCATTCTAATTTGACGAATACACCAAATGATGTTATTGGGAGCATCTTATTTTGGGGAATGCTTCCTTTTACGTTAATGGAAGCATATTACAATGCGGCATACACCAAAGAGCGTTACTGGAAGCATGTTTTAAATCAGAAAACAACAAATAGCGTTACTGAAAGCATGTTTCAAATAAATATGCTCCAATGAGTGTTAATGGAAGCATTCCTCAAAATAAGATGCTTCCAAAAATGCAAAAGGGTGTGTATTTCACTCAAAAATGCTTCCAGCAACGTTATTTTGTGTATTCTGCAATGGGAAATACACTAAACGATGTTAATGGAGGCATATTTCATTGAGATATACACCAAACAACATTAATGTAGGCATGTTTCAATTATAAATATAC
>CANFLL010000031.1 GCA_947447825.1 Chitinophagaceae bacterium
AACGGCACCCTAACTGCATCAAAGAAACTGTAGTATATGAACTAAAATATTATTATACTAAACATTTTGAGTGAGTCATTATTTCCTATCCAATATTGCTTGATTCAAAGATTGACTTCCATCACCATTGCTAAACCTATTTATTTCTTCATCAGTTGGTAATTTCTTTCTGTATTCATCCAAATACAACCCAATCTTATCCATTGGTATGGCTTTAAAATTGGGCAAGTCTTTAAATACTTGCGAAGTAGGTTTCAACCTAAAATCCATTTTAGCCATTCCCTCAAATCCCGGGTCGGAAGTATAAGCCATATTCCTACCATTGGCTACGGTAGAATCCTTTTTAACTTCCTTTCCATCTGCGGCTACATATTTATACTCGAAGGGAACACGGCAGTTGACAGACACATTATTCTTCCAGTTATTATCAAGAGTATCACGGGTCACAAATTCAAAACCTAGTCCGCAGTTGATAGCAATATTATTGTAACAATCCAATGGATAGGAGGTCTTTGGCATAGAACCATGCTTGAACAAATAGGCTGTTCCCCTCTTTCCTCCCCTACTGTTCAATGCCAACACATTCCCATAAACGTGCATATTGAAGTGGTCATGGTCAAAATAGATTCCATCACCATCATCACTATTATGAATAAAATTATAAGCAAAAGTATTGTTGCCAGAACGGGTATAAAGGTCATAACTGTAAAATGCACCCAAATCATTCGACACAGTACACATTCTAAAAATCTCATTATACTCAAATACGTTATCCCAACTACCATAGATAATACCTCCATGAGGCGTATCGTGTATCAGGTTATGCGCCACATAATTACCTACACAAGTATGGTGTCCTCCACCGCCTCCGCCAGTAAAACCAGCATTAACGGCAGGGGTGTAAATATGAACCAACTGACTAAAATTGTATATGTGGTTATTTACAACCCGATGCCCTGCAGGAATGCGTGGTGTTAACGATTCGTCACCACCTGCAAGCCAAACACCACCTTCGCCCAGGTTGTACAAATCGCAACTTTGAACAGTATGTTGCGTGCCACCATCAATCTTAATTCCGTATTTATTTACGTTTCTAATGGTACAACCAGCAATGGTATTGTTACCACCCCCTTCGATAGAGATGGCCTCATTAACACTTTGCTCAATGGTAATTCCCTTGATAGTGATGTTAGAAGCGTCCTTCATGGCTATTACCGCTCCCTTGCTGTCGGCAATAGAGATGGAACATTCGTTAATGTTTTTAGGCGGATAGAAGTATAGTTTATTATCCTTGAAATCGACAGCCCATTCGCCAGCACTATCTATTTCTTCCAATAGATTTAGTAACCAATATTGCTCTTTCCCATTCCCTTCAGGACGAGTGTATTTATTACCAATCCCTCCTGGAACAGGCTTCTTGAGTGTAATAGTTTTGGCAACAGTATCAATAGAAGCAATTCTAACACATTCGTTCTGCCAAGGTATTCGCCAATAACCTTTTATCCAAACACCTCTATCTAATTGATTCACCCAGTTTACTGCACGATTGTCCCTGTACTCAAATATCCCTGGCCTTGGAGCTCGTTTTTCCTTACTGCCTGCCGCATAAAAATTTGCCCAATCTTCATTCTTTGCTTCTTGTCCGCCACCATTCACAATCACCTTTTTCATTGCCATATACCCCTTGTTAGGATAACGAGAAAGGGGCATTCTCTCTCCATTTGCAAAGAATCCTAAAATTCCACCATCATCATTAAAAATGTCGGGCAAAATCTTGGTATGATTCAAATTAAGCTCTGATAAATCAAGTGCGTATATCTTACCTCTCAAAGAAGGTGCAATCCTATCTAGTGTAGTTTTATCTTTTACAAGTTTAAACTTTGATGAGGGTATATTGATTGTTCCGTCAAATACTACCTTTTCATTGGCAGCCGCCGTATAAACCACTGGCTTTTCCTTAGTGCCACCATCTTCTTTAGTCAATTCAAGAGGACTTGTGAAGCGATAAGTTCCTCCCTTTATTACAACAGTTGCACCCATTTTAGCATGATCTATCTTCCTAATTACATCCCTTGCTTTTTGGACAGTTGCAAAGGGTTTCGTTTTACTGCCGTTGTTGTTATCCAATCCGGTAGGCGAAACATAATAGGTTGGTGAGTTCTGGGCACAAATAGCCGCACTAATCAACACATTCAGCAAAAAGAGGGTGTATACTTTCATAATATAATTTTATCATTCATTTTTTATAATCGACCAATCAGACAATGGGCTTTAAATAAGTTGTTGGTGAATTACACATTCAACGTTTATAAAGCTATAAATCCAAAACAGATGCTTTGAAGCTCACTCTATGAAGAGTTGCGTTTAAAATGCCCATTTTAAACGCAACTCTTCATAGTCTGGATGTCAAAACATGAAGAGTGAACGCCAAAACACCCATTTTGAGCCTCACTCCTTGAAGAGTTGGGTTCATAATGCCCACTTTAAACCCAACTCCTCATGGTTTAAGCATCAAACCATGAGGAGTAAGCATTTATTCTTATTTATTCACCACAATTATCCTTTCCACAGGCATTGCTGTCTGCACCAAAGGTGATATTCCCCTCCCCCATTGCCAGGCAACAACCGTAATCTTTATTGGATAAGATGCCTTTGCAGGAAGGCTATCCAATATAAGTGAATTGCCTTTCATACTTGCTGGCCCATCTTTTACATAATAATAAACAGGCAATCCAGCAGACGAAGTAGCTTTCAATTTTATTTCTTTCGTTTGACTACTAATAGCCGCTATCTCTGGAAAATTAATAGTCTGAGGTTCTCCTTGTGTATTTTTTTCGGGGAACTTTATTTGTGCTGGCTGCTCGGCGTATTTGTAGGTTTCATCACCATCTTTATAGGCCATCACCTGAATATTTGAGCAGAAACGACTAGTACCAAAATGATCGAAACGGATACGAAAACTATCATCCGCTACTTGTTCACCGCCGCCACCCCATCCGCCAATAAGACTAAACTTTATTTTGCCCTTGTTGCTATGTGAAAGCGGAATGCCCGAACCAGCCACCCCTTCTGATGTTTGGGTAAGGAAGCCAGCCTTTACACCAAAAGTAATTCCATCTGCAGAGGGCTGAAATGTCAATTCATTAATCCATGAGGCAGGAACAGGTTTATCACTTTGCACAAAACAAACCCGCTGTTCTTTTTTGCCTCCATACAATGATGGAAAGGCATCCACCGCCTTTGCCATTTCTTCATCAAAATGCCAAAAAGCGAGGGTATTATCTCCCTTAAAATCTTTAACCGCAACAGGACGAAAGCGATTATTATCCATAATTCGAATATCTGTAAGCCATCCTTCGGTTTCATCGAGCGTATTGAGTATTACTGGATTATTGGGGGAAGAGTTTTCAGCGGGTATGCGATAATGAGCTACTTTCTGCACAAACATGGCGCATAGTTTTGCCAATTTATCATCAAAATTAAAATGCCCGGCACCAGGCTGAACCACCTCGCAAACAAGAGAATGGTTATACTTTGCTCGTAAATCTAACAAATCTCCTCGTAACCAACGCCAGTGTTTGTCCAATGGTTCCAACGGATTAGCCCACGATTCATACTCTCCAGAAACTGCCAACACAGGTATGCCTTCTATCCTTGCTTTAGGGTCATAATCAGGTGGGTTTACCATGGCTGCTGCATGTAGTGTCAATATTCCAAAAACCCGTTGGGGCTTGCAATAGGCAATGCTGTATGCACCATTTGCCCCTCCCGAATGACCGATAGTGAGCAATGGCGCAGTAGCAACTTCGGTATATCCAGACACGTCCGCCAAATCATCCAATACCTTTTGTATTTGGGCAAATGTGTTACCACCTTCTTTATAATTAAACTGTTTAAACGGCCCTCTAAAAACCAATACTATACCTAGACTTTCCTTTGTGCAAGCCCCACGAATTTGTTTGTTGGCACAAAAAAGATCTTCTAATATAACCTGATTAGCAAAAATGAGTCCCCTCACCTGCTTACAGTTGGGCGGCACCCATAGGAACGCCCTTGATTCTTTGTCTTTTCCATCAAGCGGCACCGACCATTGATAAATGGCGGCATGAGTGTCCTTACCTATCAGTAAGAAGACCACTATAAGAATAATAAAAGGGTTAATTCTACTCATTTATAATCTATTTATGCAACCCTTATAGGGTTTTGAACCCTATAAGGTTTTTTTCGCTTTACTTACTTTCCACTATCTGCTTTCCATCACGCAACACTGTTATTTTAGAGCGGCTAGTAGCATCTTCCGTAAAAGTCAGTATGTCTTTTTGTCCATCTTTCCAAGTAACCGTTGTTTTATTATTGCTGGTAGTAATAACAGGCAACTCGTCACCATATTGAAACGGTATCAATAATATCTTATAATTTGCCTTTACCGATTTGGTATTTACTGCCAACCGATCATAAACCTGCGTCTTAGCAATATGGGAGTTTGGTGGGCCTGCTTCTGTAGAAACCTGCATCAATGGCAAAGCATCTGTTTCGTTAGTCTTGTCAGAAATATAAGCTACCAACAATAAAGGCTCTCCTTTTTTGGGATTGATTAATGCCTTTGTCCTATCGGCTTTTGCATCATAATCACGTTTTGCCAATACAATTTGATTTTTGGGGATACCCTTTACCTCTGCCTGCCATACGCCACCATTTAGCATGGCTGTCCATTGATACAAATGTTCTTTTGCATCCTTTTTCAAGTCATCAACCACTACACCATAGCTATGCTTTCCACGCACCAATCCTGCCGAACGATACACATATTCCATCGGGTTGAACAATGCCCTAGAGGTAGCAATATAGTTGGAGTAGTTATAAGTAGCCCACCAAGGTCGCATCTTGTAACGGGAGGTACCAGCAAACATTTTTAGGTTCTGTGGCGATGGATCTAACTCCCAGTTCAAGACTTTTAGTTTATCCTCCCAAACAGACCCCGGCTGTGTCTGCCACCTGTAAGTGTATGAATTGGTTAAATCGGCGGTTGCAAAACCAGCATTTTCATTAGAGGATTCACCAATATAAGTTGCCGCAGCTTGATAACCTGTACCCAAACCAGAAGCACCTTCCGGTTCAGATTCTCCATCCACCAATACTTGGTTATGGTACTTACCATCATACACTTGCGGAAAAGGACTTTCGGTAATCCAATCAACACCCAAAGCAGAAAAGTGAAACATACCAGCATCGGCATGGTGGTGGCCTCCACCTAAGTAATGGTCTGGTCTTAACATCATATTAATCCAAGTGGCATTGGGAGACGCATCGCTATAACTAGAAAATACGCCATGCGTAGGTGCATTAAAATTGAGAGGCAAGTTTAGTTCCTCTCTTTTAGTTATTTTAAAATCAGTATCGTACAATAAGCTAGGCACAAAACCCGGATACATTGGGCTAGGCATACGTAACCGCTTTATGGTGGCTACATCCGATTTGTATTTATTGGCATCAAAATTATCAATGATAAACCCACGCAAAAATTCATCATTTCGATCACCAAAAACAGTGGGTTGCGACAATAGATAATCGGCACTTAAATCATTAGGAAAAAAAGATTTATACTCATCGATGGTTTGTAAAGTAAAGTAAGACTGGCTAAAAGGAACGTATTGCGTACCGCTGTTCACCACCACTTTACCATCAGGAGAAGTCATCATTATTTGTCCGTGCAATAGTTTACGAACATGTGGATGCCCCCAAAGATTCTCTCCTCTTCTCGCTAAGGCAATCATTGATAGCGTATGAAACTGCATTCCGCCTGGCGTTTTACCATTGCTTTCATAAATAACACCCGAATCGTCAATACCCCATTCACAAAAGGCTTTCACCGTTTCGCAGTTAGATTGATAAGATTCTTTATCAAAACCATCTAATCCTTCTATAGCCGTAACTGCCAGAAAGTTGGGTAAATCCCAAGTAACCCAGTTAATATCCCTAAACCGAATTGACCCATCCTGACCATACCCCCTTCTACCATAAGTAGCTTTGGCTATTACCCTACGCATCAAATCTTTCTCTTCCAGCGTCATCCATTTACCGGCAAAATCTAAAGACAAACCCAAGTTCATGTGCGCCACCACCCCATGTATATTGCGCCATGCCGTAGCTGCACCGTTACCCGCAATAGTCACTTTTGTGCCATCGGACTTTGTGTAGCTTGTTGCCAATTCAGAATCACTTGCCTTCACCCATTCTTCAATCAATGGTTCACGCAGTTTAAAATAATTAGCAATAGCCGCCGCAGCTTGCCTACCGTGTACATCATCTTTCGTAAGCAAACAATACAATGCCATATCCGTCAAACATTCTGGCACATAGCTTACATGCGAATTATGTATTCCCGCCTTTTCATCCTTAAATTGATGAGGCACATTACTAGGAGGCGCATTAGGTATTGCTCCTTCAGGCCATTTCAAACTAGAGAGGTCACCAGAATACAGTTGTTTAAAAACTTTACCATCACTAGTAGTTTCATCCCACCAAGAATGCTTTAATAAGTATTCTACTTCAATCATCGATTTCTGTCCCAACTTGCTGCTCTTTATTCTTTCAGCAAGCATTGGAATATCCTCTTCATTAAATAATATTCTTGGATAGATACCCGGTGCTGGCACTTTTGAACCAAGCAAACGGGTATTGAAACCAGTGTAATCGTACTTTGAGGTGGGGGTAAACTGCCAGTCAGTTTCAGGCCCATCCAAAATCTTTTGCTGTTCGGGCGTAACCTTCACAAAATTTGTCCATTTACCTTGCTGTTTTAGGGTAGGGATATACTCTGAAGCTATATCTGGGTCGGCGAACTTTTCGGGGGTATCAAACAATGTAACTACACAATCATCCAATACTTTATCATCTTCCTTGTAATTAATATTATTATTGCTGATAAGTAATAATCCTCTCTTGGTTTGATACACCTGTTTATTCAAGCTTTTGGCAAAAGCTGTTACATCAAAATATGTATTTCCTTTAATGGAGAGGGTTTCAATAGATGCAGGAAGTACAACCTTTTCACGGGCTACCTCATATACCCATCTGTCAGTCAACAGTTCCAATCCTTTTGGGATAGGTTTAGGATGAATTTGTTTTTGAGCAATCAATGAAGCAAAGGCTTCTGGCACAAACACTTTCCCGTTATGCAGCACAGCTTCTGCCCTGAGGATGTCTTTAGTGTCAAGCCTTACTTTATATCCATTTATATAGGCATAACGGCTACCAACAAAAATGGCGGTGGTATTGGCAATTGCCCCAAGTCCTTTTGCCCTTGCAGAGTGGGTGTAAGGCAACCCCGCATCCTGTGGCGGTGCAGATAAGGGAGCGACTTGTGCATGAATGATGGTAAATGAGGAGGCAAAATAGACTATTGCCCCCAAACAAATCAGTACCTTATTTTTCATAGTGTTTTCCTTATTATAAAACTCTTTTAAAAGACAATCAACCCAAATAGGGCAGCATAAATGATGCAATACCTAATTTGGGTTGATTGTGAAAATGATTGTTTTAATTATCTAGCAGACCTTTAATTCCTTGATCTTTTTAGAAGCGAAAAGGATTCCTGCAGCAGCAAGAACCAAACTCACTCTGCCATCAAATGGTACAACAGGGCTACCATCACCACTTGGGCCATTGTTAGGAGAACCTGGCCCATTTATACCAGGATCATCAGCCGGACTTTGCGCATTCACTATTGTATTTATACAAAGGCTGAACATTATTGCTAAACCAAACGTCCCCAGTCTTTTTGTTATTGTATGCATTGTAATGATGATTAATGTTGATTAAAAATTATTGTATTATTAAATAGATACCCAAAATTGACACCAAAAACAACCCCAGTCAAAAGCTGACTTACCACAATCAGTTTCTAAACGGTCTCAGTCAAGTACTGACTGACCCCAGTCAGAAGCTGAACTATCCCAGTCAAGAGCTGAATGTTCCCAGTCAGAAGTTCAACCATCCCAGTCATGAGGTGAATGTTCTAATTGGAGCGTTCAATGAACAACATTTATTGACCCGACAATCAAAAAAAAGAACTTTTAGTTGTTAAAGCAGGGTTGACAACTCTTGCTTGTTGTCAACCCAATGCTAAAACATGCCTCTCACTCATTTAAGGTTGAACAGATAAATTTGATTGGTAAACAGCTTGACCATTTGCATCTCTTACAGTTACACCATAAGTGCCTGCAGCCAATGTATTTGTGACAGTTATTGCATGAGTTGCAGTTCCACCTTGGTGACTAATTGCTGCTTCATGAACCTTTTGTCCTAACAGATTCGTGATTGTAACATAGTATTTACCAGCAGATACATTAGCTAAACTCACATTCAATACCTTACTTCCTTTAAGTGGGTTCGGGTAAAGCGTAATTCCTGATTCATAATTCGAAATTGAAACTTTCGCAACATTACTGTAGCTAACTGTTCCTACTTCACTGATTGCCTTGATACGATAGTAGTTGATTGCGGCGGTAGCATTATTGTCAGTTGCACTGTAAGAAGCAGTTGTAGTATTTTTAGCAGTAGCTTGACCAATCTTAGTGAAGCTCTTAGCATCAGTAGATTTCTCTACTTCAAATCTTGAAACCCTTTTCTCTCCTACTGTATTCCAACTAATAGAAGCAGTTTTATTGTTTAAGCTTGCACTTGCTACGATGCTATTAACAGCCAAAGTAGTTTGTTTAAACCCAAGACTAAACCTGTTGCTATAAGTAGCCGCAATTGAAGTATCAACAGTAAATGTGATTGTATCTACGCCTATAGAAAGCACTTTTACAATACCTCTATAGTTATCTTTTAATACAGGCAAATAGCTATTTGCATTGTAAGATGAAGCATCAATTACCAATTTATAACTCTTCGCAGTTAATTTTCTAAGAGCAATAGGTATCACATCTGATGCAGTTGCTGGCATTCTACCATCAATGCTTAAAGCAGTACCCTTATCAGAAATTGCTACACTGTTATTAGATGTTCCGAATTTCAAGGCATCCTGAGGACCATAAGCAGTATTTCCGAAATCTGATCTAAAAGCTAAAGCAGCACCATCAACACCAGCATATTTGTTAGCAGTATCCTTCATCAGTAAGCTTAAATATATTTTACTTACAGGCGCAGTTACACCAAATATGCTTTTTAAATTAGCAGAAGAAGCTGCTTTACAAGCTTCTGTGAACTTAACAGTTGGTGTTGCAGAAGCACTTTGCACAAAGAATGCTTGACCTGGCTGGATGAAATCGGTAGCCGTTGTTGCATTAGTACTTGCTTTTGTGTAAGAATTTGTCGCATCACTTGTAACAGAACTACCACCAGACAATGCATTATATGCAAGGTAAGTACCTGTAGCACTGTAAGTAGGATCTAAATACCAGTAGCTAGCATTGATTCCACCAGCAGAAACTGCAACTGAGGCTGCATAAACTTTAGTCCATTGAACAGGAGCCACATAAGGATTAGCCACCATACTGAAACCTGATCTTGCACCAAACGTAGTATTCAAAGCAACAGAAGGAGATGAAATTGCGGTTGAACCATCAGCAGCTGTAGCGGTTGCTCCATCCTTATTATATACCACATCTTTAGCAATCAATTGACCCGTTGCACGAAGCGTAGTGGGTTTCACCATCAGTAATCCATAATTATATATATTAGATATAGGTGTTTTAGCAAGATTGAAACTTCTATCACCTCTTACTAATATCCTGAAACCAGTTAATGGATCAAGTGTTGTTGTGGAAGTGTTTGCAATACCATAAGGAATAGCACCTGTAGAGTAGGTATTTGTTGTTCCACCAAAGTTCCAATTAAACGTACCATCGGCATTATTATAAGTGTAAGCAGATGCTGTACCATTAATACTGTAATCTAAACCTGAGCTAGCCGGGGAAGGTTGAGCGGCAGCTGCATTAGCACCATAGAAACCATCATCAGCATGAGTGGCACTAGGACCAGTGATGAAGATACCTGTTCCAGATGTCATGGTACCACTTTCTTGCCATGTGTTGAAGATAGTATTAGTTGATTTATAAACTTCTGGAGCGATATCACGATAAGCTCTAAATCCAGCAGGGATATAACGTTCAACAGTAGCGGTACCTTTTATAATACCCGTAACTTGATCAACAATTGCAGTATTTGTTATGGATGTAGATTTGAGGGTAAGTCCATTAGTACCCATATTAAAGGTGCCACTATTTACTTTTAAGATACCTGTGATACTTTGATTACCACTGTTTATTGTAACACCGGCTGCATTATTCAAAGTCAGGTTATTAATTGTACCAGTACCATCAATAGTTTGAGCAGCAGCCCCTGCTAATGTTAAAACTGGACTACCCGAAATTGTACCATTATTTACTAGATTACCATTTACTGTTAATACACTTTGCAATGCAACATTCACACTATTTACTGTAACATTTGACAAGAATGAGTTACCACCACCATAATCAATGTTCAAGTTTAATGTACTGTTTGAAGCACCATTAATAGTTAGAGCAGAAGGATTAGAACCACCTCCTCTTATATAAACTGTACCTGAAATGGTTTTACCAGCTGTTCCAATAGTAATATTACGAGGAGTTACTCCAGAGGAATTATTTGCATTAAGGTAATAAATAGTGGTTCCTGCTATTGGTGCAGTCATAGTAACAGGGTCACCACCATTTGGTGCGGTAATGGCAATATCGCTTCCTAATGCAACATAATTGGTAGAAGTGGCATCTGTTCCTATAGTTATGTAGTGGAAAGTAATTGCAGAAGCTGAAGGACCAGTTACTATTTGTCCAACATTAGCAACAGCTGAAATAAAATGTACCATCCTTCCATTAGCATCAAAACCACCAGGCAAAGTTTTAAATGCATTTGCATCAACTTGCGTAGCAGTAAAGTTTCCTGCTATTTTCAAATCACCACCGGCAACAGAAGACAATTGCAAGCCTGCTCCAGTAGTCGTAGTGCTGATGGTAAGATTACCAGCCAATGCCCTGTAGAGATTATCTGTACCAAAACTTACCACTGTATTATTATTTAGAGTAGCTTGTGTAGCATTTCTCCTATCTCCAATTGTTACATTCTGAGGTACACCTGGGCTACCAATTGCAGTGTTTCCTGTCTTCCATTCTGCACCAGGGTTTACTGTATTCCCTGTATTGTAGAACAAACTCGAAGAACTTCCGTAAACTATACCATTTCCTGTAATACTTCCATTAGGGTTGATTTGTATTGAACCATTAACATTAAAAGTACCACTGTTTACTAAAGTTCCCGAAACAAGGAAATAGTTATTTACACTTCCGGAGTTCACCGTAATTGTTCCATTATTAATTCCAGAAGCACCAGATCCAAATGTAAAGAATGCGAAATTAGTGTTAGCAGGAGTAGATGAAATACCTATTGTAAGAATACCATCATTAGTTAAGCTAGTTGTTGTTGTTAGATTTGAAGCTGCACTTAAACCTAAGCTCAAGCTAGCGCCAGAATTAATTGTCAAATTTGCTACCGTAGCTGTTGCATTCAATGTAACAGCGCCATTATTTGTAATGGTTACAGTACTAGTAGTACCAGAAGGCGCAACGCCACCTAACCAGGTTGACCCTGTACTCCAATCTCCACCTTGCTTAGTAGCAAAACCCGTTAAATAAGTAAACCCTGTTTTGGTTGCTGTTGGGGTAGTAGGATTACTGTTAGTAACAGTAACTGTCCCACTTGAAACGCCAGAAGATGCTACAACTGCCGTTAGTTGTGTATTACTTAGAACAGTAAATGAACTTGCAGCAACACCTCCAATGGTAACAGCACTAACAGTAGACAAGTTAGTACCATTAATAGTAAGCGTAGTGCCAGAATAGCCAGCATTTTGACCTGATGGTACATCCGCTGAAACAGACGTTATTGTTGGAGGCGGAGAAACATATATTGTAGCAAATACCAAATAACCTGAACCTGTCACAACACTTGAATTATTTACTGCTGTTGAAGTTGCTGTACCACCAAAAGAAGAATAAGATCCTGTTTTTGTTGGACTAAACCCTACTGTATTGAAACCAGATAGATCACCAGCAGTTCCAGCCAATGATACACTCGAACCAGCATAAGAGCCAGTAGAATTAATTACCCAATATTGGTTTCCGCTTATAGCACTTAATGAAGAACCATCAGCAGAACCACCTGTAGCTGATTTATCAACTTGTATAGTAACGGTTGTAGTACCAGTACCTGTTGTAGGATTATTTAAGGTGAGTGGATAATAATTATCTGCAGAACTCACAAAAGTTCCTACTGGATAAACATAAGTGCCAGTTGAACTGCTTGCAGGTAATGTTCTTAATAATGCACCGTCTACATACGCAGCAACCGGAGTAATAGAACCACCCGAAATAGCACCAGCACTCGTGTTTGCTATGGTAAGGGTATTTGTAGCATCGGTAACAATTCTACCTTGTGTTAGTGTAAGTACACCAGTATTACCAGAGCCTACTGTTACTGGTGCAACCAAAGTAACCTTTGCATTTGCAGCAGTACCTGTTTTATTGATAGTCAAATTATTGAAAGCTACATTTGTTACCGAACCACCTACAGCAACATTAGAAGCACCTGTTCCTGTAAATGCAACCGTGGTGTTTGTATTAGTGAATATGCCCCCTTGTGTAAAGTTGCCTCTAATGGTAAGCGTTGTAGCCTGAGATGCTAAAACAGTACTAGCATTATTTATCACTACATTACCAGTAACTAATGTATTTGCACTACTTGCCGTGTAACACAAGTCTAGCAAAACAGTACTGCTACTTATGGTTGAACCATTAAAACTTAATGTTCCACCTACTTGCAAACTTCCCCAAGTGTTTGTACCATTTGTTAAACGTAAAGTAAAACCTGTTGTATTTAGAATATAAAAATTATTGATGCTGTTGAATGTATTACTTGCCAATGTAATTACCCCTGACATGCTAGTGCAATTCCAGATAACATTACCAAAGGATTGAGCAATATTTGTTGGTGGTGAGCCAACCAAACCAGTTATGTATAGGTACGAACTAGCATCCCAAGTAGCCGTAGGTATAGCTGAGGTAGGGTTTGCAGCCTCAAAAACAGCATTCTTTGCAACAGTCATAGTACCACTTTGACTAACACTTGATGCAGGGGACGTTTTAAGATAACCATACAAATTAACTGTACCACCACTACTAACATTCAAGTTACTGTTGGTGAATATTAAAGTGGCATCAGTTCCTGAAACAGCAGAAGCAGAATTCAGTACAGTGGCACCAATGTTTAGGGTTCCTCCTCCACTAACTGTTATTGAGTTACCAGCAGAAAATTGTCCTCCATTTGCTATGTTTATTGTTCCAGCTACTGTTGTTGAACCAGTAGTAGTTAATATTGCCGTATTAGCAATATTTAATGTACCAGTAATTGTTCCACCACCTGTTGATAATGTGTTACCCGAACCTAGTGATGTAGTAAAGCCACTTGGTATAGTTAAACCACCTACTATAAACCTGCCAGTACCAAAGTCAACAGTGGTTGATAATACAGTTGAACCTATTGCTGCCAAACCTACTGTTACTGTTTGAGGCTCACCCGTTGTCAATGAAGTAGCACCACTCACCCATTCTTGACCAGGAGTTGCAGTATTACCAGTATTGTAATATAATTTAGAAGATGAGCCATACTGAACAGCAGACCCTGTAACTGTACCTCCATTATTTAATTGAAGTATAGATAAAACTTGAAATGTACCTGAATTAGTCAATGATGAATTTAAAACTAAAGCATTAGAAGTACTTCCCACATTAAGATTGATTGTACCGCTGTTGGTAGAAGTACTACCACTTAGTGTAACACTTGATGCAAAATTTGAAGCACTTCCTATATTCAGTGTACCACCATTTGTCAAAGAATTACTAACTGTTATACTTGCAGCACCAGTAGTACCTAATGAAAGAGATGCCCCACTATTAATTATAATGTTTGCTGGGCTTGCAGCAGCAGTATTTAAGGTAACCGCGTTTGCAATGGTTACGGTAGTACCAGCTGTAGGAACAACACCTGTCAACCAAGTTGAAGTTAAACTCCAACTAGTAGAATTTACAGAAACTAAGCCTGGGTAATAGGTAAAACCAGAGAAAGATGCTGTAGGTGTAACACCATTACTATTTGTAACTGTTACGTTACCAGAAGAAACACCAGAAGCAGCTACCGTAGCAGTTATCGTATTGTCATCTACTACTGTATAAGTACTTGGTGCAACACCACCAATTGTTACAGCAAGAGTTGTAAGGAAGTTAGTACCTGTGATGGTTATTGATGAGCCACTATATCCAGCATTAGTACCTGCTATACTTGAAGGTGTAGTTGCAGATACACTTGTAATAGTAGGAGGGCTTGCAACTTGAAGCTGAGCAAACAATAAGAAACCACTACCCGTAATTGATGAGGAACCATTGAATCCGTTACTAGTAGCAGAACCACCATAAGAAGCGTACGTTCCAGTTTTGGTAGTACTGTACCCAATTGCATTAAATCCGGAAACATCTCCTGCAGTTGCAGCTAAGGATACACTAGAACTTGTAAAATTGCCAGTTGTAGTTATTGCCCAATATTGATTAGTACTTAATGACTGTAGTGTACTACCATCTGCTGAACCACCTGCTGCTGTTTTAAATGCCTCTGCAGTTATGGTAACTGTACCAGTTCCTGTAGAAGGGCTGTTTAGGGTAATTGGATAATAATTATTACCACTTACATACTTACCAATTGGAATACTATAAGTACCTGTAGAATTACTAGCTGGCAGCGTCCATGTAACAGGCCCATCTATGTAGGCACTGTTACTACTCACAATTGCTGTTGTAGCTGTATTATTAAGTGTCAGGCTATTAGTAGATGTAGTAGTTAGTCTTCCATTGGTTAAGTTCAAAACACCAGATGTACCCAAAGAAGTTGCCCTATTTAAAGACACATTTGTACCAGAACCAGTATTGTTAATGGTTAGGTTGTTTAATGTAAATGTATTTGTGGAGTTGATGTTTTGATTAACCGAAGTACTAGCAAAACTTAAGGTGCTACCTGTAGTAGTCAATGTACCTGTATGGTTGTTGGTAAAATCGCCCAATACGGTAATAGTACCACTACTTGCTAATGTTACTGTTGCAGCCCTATTGCTAATAATTAAATTATTGTACGTTGTTGCTATAACTGTTTGCGTTGAAGAACCATTATAGTTAACGGTACTACCTGTTGTAACAAAGCCTCCAGTAGTGTAGGTTGCAGAATTAGTAAATGTTCCTTGTATGCCAACCGTGCCACTTGAAGCTAACACAGCATAACCCGTTGTTTTTGCACCTGAAATAGTTAAGCTATAATAATTGAATGCAGGTATAGACTGTCCAGTTGTTCCACTGAAATTGATTGTTCCTTGATTAGAACCAGTCACACTAGAACTTAGGTTGGTAAATGCGCCAACTATGCTCAAGGAGTTAGATGCTGATGTACCAAATGTAGTACCAGTGGCACTCGCACCAATAGTAAGGTTATTGTATGGCACGCCAGGAATTACTTGGTTAGAACCATTAAAAATAACTGTAGAGTTATTGGTTACAAATATATTGGTACCATCTGTAATAGAGAATGTACCGTTTATTTGTATGATACCAGAATTTGTAGCACCATTATTAAAGTTTTTAGCACCACCTACACTAGCATCCAAATTGTTGTAAATACCTGGCATAATCCGTTGATTGTTTCCTGATCCATTGTACTTAACTGTACCTAACCAAGTTAGGTCGTAAGGAATTGATGGGGGAGCAGATGATCCGCCATTTTGTGTTGATAATGTACCTGTACCTGCTGGAGTAAAATTACCATACAAAGTATTACCAGCCATATCAAGATTGTTTCCACTCACAATGTTTATAGAACCGCTTGTAGCATTTGTACCCACTGTAATATTACCAGCAGCTAACAAATAACCACTATTTACTTTTAAAGTTCCAATCACATTTCTAGCTGATGGAGCAACCGATGATGTCGTAACCGCCGTACTAGTAGAATTGCTTCCACTAGCAATATCAATAGTTACATTTTGAGGAACACCTAATCCCAAAGCACCTACTGCACTTGCAGATGCTCCAGTACCATTTGTAGTGGCAAAGGTTATGGCTGGCATTGAGGTATAGCCAGAACCTGGATTTGTAATTGTTATGCTACCAACTCCAAGAGCAGCAGTAGCGGTGGCAGTTGTGCCACTAGTTGGTGCTGAAATGGTAACTGTAGGAATACTTGTGTATCCAGAACCTTGATTGGTGATAATAATACTAGATACCACACCAGAGGTTAACACTGCAACAGCAGTAGCAGTTGTACCACTTGCAGGAGGATTAATAGTAATGGTAGGCACACTGGAATAACCAGAACCGCCAGTACCAATAGTGATGGCTCCTACTACATTTAGATTTGCTGTACCAGTTGCTGTAACTCCTGATGTTGGTGCACCAAAAGTAACAACAGGGGCAGCGGTATAAGAGCCGGCTGCAACCATATTTATACTACCTACCGAAGTACCTACGCCCCATTCTGTACCTACAGTGTATGGTTGTGCCTTGTACACAAGGGTAGAAGTGCTGGTATAGATAGGCACTTGTGAAAGAGAAGAGGAAGTACTGGTATATGATAAATTACCGTTTATGGTAGGAGAACCAGAAAGTGTGATTGCTCCCCCCACATTCAAGTTATTGAACGTTGGGGTGGTACCTAATAAGCTACCTGAACCACTAAAAGTAACTGTACCTGTACCTGCAGTAAATGTACCATTGTTTGTAAATGCGGTACTTGCAGCAAGGGTAAGCGTACCCCCACTTGTCATATCGATAGTTGCTGTAGCATTATTATTTACACTTGAACTTACCGAAAGTGTTCCAGACGCACCGAATGTAAGGCTGTTGGTACCTGTTACTGTTAGACCAACTGGTGCTAGTGTTGCAGCTCCATTAAGTGTAACAGCATTGTTAATAACAACTGCCGCACCAGAAACAAATGGAACATTGTTTCCCATCCAAGTAGTCCCTGTATTCCAATCAGTATTGGCATTTGAAATATAGCCAGAAACTGTAAAACTAGGTGCCGGTGAAATTGCTACCGAAGAAACATTAGTGGCAACTATAGTACCCGATAGTGCAGCCTGATTAGGAGAAGTCGCAGGGATAATAACCTTGATTAGTAAGTTATCTTGGTAAGTAAAAGAAGCAGCAGGAATAGTTGCTGAATTATTAATGGTTAGCTGAGTGATGGAAAGAAGTCCATTACCTATTAAACTTATTTCTTGCCCATAATAACCAGTAGAATTACTTTGTGATACACCAGAAATAGCAGTAGGTACTACCGAAGTGATACAATAACTACAGGTTGCTGTACCAAAAGCAAAATACAAAGGTGTAGCAGTGGCACTAAGCGACGTAGCACTAGAAACTGTAGGATATGAAATACTATTTGAACCTAATGTAGAGAATTGAGTGCTACCAGAAGAATTTGAAGTACCAAAAGTAACAGCATCAAAATTGTTTGAAGTTGCATCAGCTCCAGCTAGTTTAACGCTAGAAGCACCTAGTGTTGCACCGCCAGATGTAGTTACTGTCCAATATTCATTGTTGGTTACAGAAGTTAATCCTCCACCTGCGGTTATAGTGATACCAGGTTTAGTAACCGTTAGACCCACATTTGAAGTAGCAGAAAGAACAGGATTGACCAATGTATAGGTAAAGTAAAGATCACCACCTGAGTAAGCACCAACCGGGAATTTGTATGTACCAGTATTAGTTCCAGAAGCCAAACTCCAATTTACTAATCCATTTATGTAGGAAGCAGTGCCCAAACCGCCGCCACCAATAGCAGAAGCACTAGGATTGGCAATGGTTATAGCCCCAGTGGAAGTATAGTAAACCATCCCTTGAGTCATAGTTAACGTACCACCACCAGCAGCACCAACTGTAATGGGAGTAGCAATGTTTAATGCACCTGCAGTTGCCCCTGTACTTGTTGTTGAGTTGTTCACAGTCAAGTTATAGATATTACCATTTTTAAAAGTATTGGCAGCCAATGTTTGAGATACTGAACCATTATACACCACAGTAGCACCTGTTGCAGTGGCATCTATGTTGTTGCCAACACCAGATGTTGTAACTGTTCCTTGAAGCGTAAGCGTATTGTTACCTACAGTTAATACAGGCGTAGTACCGTTAAAAGTTAATGCTCCATTTACTATAACATTACTTGAACTTGAAGCAATGGAAGCTCCAGATGTGTTATTTAATGTTAATGAGGCATACGTACCATCAGGAATTGTTTGAGCAGAACCGCTACCGTTAAATGATACAGATCCACCCCAAGTTTTACTGGAAAAGAATGGTGTTGATGAAGTGTTGGTAGTGGTGGCATTACAGTTGATGGCAGTAGTACTTGTAGAACCCAACAATGTGTAAGTGGTCATTGCTAAGGTATATGAAGTATTTGGCGTGGTAAAAGTACCGTTCACAGCAATGTTACCAGTAGCATTTGCAGATCCGGCAAGTGTAAGGTTGTTGTATGTACCTGCTAGATACATACCACTTGCAGCAAAATTTACTGTTCCACCAAAAGTTTTCAGTGTTGAGGCAGTAGGGAAAAAAGCATTAGCGGCTGTGGCAACGTAGGAGGACTTTAATACACCTGTTGCATTTATTGACACTGTTGTACTATTGGCAGTATTTTCTTGCAATTGATTAGTGGACATATCCAAAGTAGAGCCTGCACCTATTACTAAAGCATCTATTGAGATACTTTTAGAAGAAGGCAAGGTGTAGGTAGCACCATTCTGAATCGTCAAAGTGCCAATACTACCACCACTATTAGCTCCTGCAATCTGCAATTCAGCGGCGGCAGTATTTGATGTATAATCTATTATGAGGTTTACCCTATGAGTAGCAGCAGTGCCATATTTTACAGTACCAGAGCCAGTAAAATAACTATTGATACTTGTTGTCGTTCCACTTGCACCTCTAGTTATGGTAGAACCATTTGCCATAACCACCGTATTGCCATTCAAAGCAATACCACCAGTTCCATAAAAATTGGCAGCGTTATTAATGGTGTAGGTTACAGGACCAGTAGGCAAAGTATAAATACTAGCACCAGCTTGAATGGTGAAAGTACCCAAATTGCTTGTACCAGAGGGTATTTCCAAGCTAGTCTGAGAGAATGTACTGCTATTTGTGTAACTGAAATCAACTAAACCGCCGTAAGCAACAGCTCCAGTAGTACCTGTTTTTGAGATAACACAGTTTTGTGTAGTTCTCTTTATTAAGGAACCGCCAGCCATAGTAAGGGTTACACCATCATTGATGCCTAGCATAGAGTTACTTGCTGCACCACTATTACCTCCAGATAGGGTCATGGTACCATTAACCGTAGTACTGGTAGTAAGGGTTACACTCGGTGTTGCCCCAGTATTGGTTAAGGTTAAATCCTTTATTGTTGATGGCAGTTCACTACCGGTTGTAATTGGGCTTGTTCCTGAATAAGTAAAACTTACGTTATTATAAGATTGTCCACTTGCCGTAAAATAAGTAGGAACAGTGGTTAGCGTTAATCCACCTGTATTTGTTTTTTGAATGGTGACAGTACCAGGATTAGAAATAGAAGTTGAACCTATTGTCATTCTGCCATTTGAAGTAAAAGTAAGACCTGAGGTATTACCATTTGCAAACTTGAAGTTGGTAACATTGATTATGGCAGCAGAGGCGTTTAAAGAAAATACTGTTGCTTGTGACGAAGAATTTAAGCTATCAGTAAAATTAGAAACATTTGTATTGGCAAAAAAGTATTGACCAAGTGTATAAGAAGCGGCTGCACCATAAAAGGTAACACCTGCACCGGATGCACTTGCATCTACTCCTTTGCCAGAGGTTGATGTGGCTGCAACTATATTTGTAGTGCCAACCAACATAGTTGAGTTAGTGCCCAACGTTAACAAACCTCCATTCAAATTAAGTGTATTTGCCAAAAAAGATATGTTAGCTCCTGGGGATGTTGTCAGCGTTGTTGCCGCAGATAAAGTTGATGTGCTATTGAATGTACAAGTAGTACCAAAAGTTGCTGTACCAGCAGTAAGGTTTAATGCCGCAAAAGCTCTATTTGTAGCATCAAAATAAAAAGTACCAGCAGAACCAGATGAATTTATCGTTATGCCACCCACATTACCACTAGCTTTTATTACATTCCCTGCACCAGTACCATTCATCGTAATAGAAGGCACTACTAGGTTGTAAGCAGAACCTGTACCAATAGAAAGAGTAGAACCACTATTCAATATCAGTTTACCCGTTGTATTAGTTGTAGCATCAAATTTTATATTTCCCTTCACCTGTACAGTACAATAAAAGTTTACATCCGCATTGGTAGTTTGAAGGTTCAGGTTCCCAAGCAACACTGTGTTATTATACCCAATATAGCCCCCAACAGTAGAAGTAGAGCCGGTAAGAATAACTGAACCTCCGGCAACACTTGAAGTATTGATAGCAGTACCAGAACCAATTCCCATACACAAGTTTCCTCCAATGGTTATAGTTTTACCTTGGTCATCAATTGTTAATGAATTATTGGCTCCAGATGTATTTTTTGTAAAAAACAAACTACCGTTAACTGTTAGGTTATTTGATAAAGTAAAGGTGTAGTTGGTATTGGTTGATTGATTATTATCTAAAATTAGATTACCAAATGTTGGGCAACTGCTAGGCATCGTAACATTTGCTGCAGTACTCCATTTAATACCACCCATAAAGAAAATGGTAGAATTAGATAAAGCAGTTGTAGCTACAATGGTAGAATTACTTGTACTGTTGGTAGAACCCAAAATAAGCGTAGTGCCACTATAACTTTGTACAAAAATATTACTACCCAATCCAGAACTACCAGTACCTGCTTGTAGTACCATTTGACCTACAGCTATATTGGTTAGACCAGACGGTACAGTAAATGTACCTGCAAGGGTTAAATAACTAGAGTTAGCAATAGATGCATTCGTAGTTTTTGATAAAGTTAGTGTTGTTCCTGAATAGGTTACAGTAGTACCCGCTTGAATACCTGTACCTGTGATAACTTGACCATTAGCAATATTTAAACCGGCAGCAACTGTTAATTGCGAAACTCCAGATGTAGTACCACCAGAAACTATCTGAACCTGAGCAACCTGAAGAGATGCGGTTGCAGTTGTAGAAGTTAGTGCGGGGCTTGTGTGAGTACCTGTGCCAGTAATAGCACCATTACCCCCAGTTACATTAATTACATTACCACCATCATTAAGTGTAGCACCAGAAGTGCTACTTCCACTTCCATTGGCAGTACCCAAGTCTAGCGATGTACAAGTAATACCACCACCAGCTGCACCAGTACCGCCACCAGTAACTGAAAACGTAACGTTTGCATTACCAGTTATCTGAATTTGACCAACAGAAATATTCGTTGAGAATTTAACGGTCAACGCGCCGGTAGCTCCACCACCTAGATTTCCACCATCAATGGTAAAATTATCTGACGTAGTAAATGTTGTAGCTGCAGCATTACCGTTGTATGAGGTGGACCAATTGCTTGCAGTAGCAAAATCTGGTGTTCCTGTTTTACCACCAATCCAAAAATAGTTGGTTGCATTTGCCATTCCTGCAAAGAGCAAGGCAACAACTAACAACGAAATTTTGCCTAACCAGGAGGCACTAGATTTCTTGTAGAAATTCTCTTTCATATAGCTGTTTTTAGAATAAACAATTGATAGAATTGAGCTAAGTGAGGTACTAGTTTTTTTAAAAACTGTTGTTACAATCGTGAGCATAGCAAGCATTTGTTCGTTGAAAAAAAATTTACTTAATGTGATGCAAAGTTATCCAACACAATAGCGTATTGACTTGTTTTGATGTTGCAACAACATGTCTTTTTAGTTCATAATACCTATTTTTGATGGAAATACAGTTATCGCATTGCTACATTATCTCTAAATTACCAGTAAAATGTAAATGCTCAATAATTCAAATTTCATCATTTTGTCCCCCTATAATCATTCCCCCAAACACCCATTTAGGAGGCGGAGTAATGGCAAAAAATGAAGTCGCAGATAAGAATGATTGAGACAGGCAATTGCAAGATTGAGTTTCTATTTATTGTAATAAAATCACTTTCTTCCAAGTTCTATTAATTCTACTTTGACAGATTAAAATGATTGTTATCCCTCAGGAAATCTACCACTAATCTCGTCTGGAAAAGCGATAAATTTTAATACACCCGTTCCAACTCTAAGAAAGTTCTAAACGCTCTCGAAGCTTATCCCAAACACGCAGCATATCAAAATGAGTACTTTCTTTTGTCCTCTTTCTCCCATTTATTCAACTGAATCACGCATATATTCACTTGAGCCAGTCCATGACTCAAGTGAGTCAGTCCACGACTCACCTGAGTCAGAAAAAGATTCACTTGAACAAGTCGACGACTCACCTGAACGAGACAAAGATTCACTTGAACGAGTCCACGACTCACCTGAGTCAGACAAGGACTCACCTGAGTCGTGGACTGACTCAGGTGAGTAAATGACGTTTTTTGATGCTAAAATTGCTAAATTAAATGAGGTAATCATTGATAGCAAAGGGTTTTAAGGAGTTTATAGATTATACTCAGCAGAATTTGTTTTGCGAAATGAGAGAAACTTCATTCATTTGAAGGAAAGGGAGTAAATCATTCCTTTCGGTCAAAATTCAATATTCACAAGTGTAACCAACCTCAATAATTTATTATTACAAAACATGGGTTTACCTGTTGGCAAAAAGATTTTAATAAAACCTGAATACTTAACTTCAAAATATTACACACAAACATTATGAAATCTAATGTGTCAAAGTAGAATTAAGAGAATAATAAATAAAACTTTCTCCTGTTTTATTGGTTTAGAAACCGAATACTAAAATTTGATAAAAAGATTCAAACGTAACAGAAAGCTTACCGCAGACACTTCATCGCATTGCTTTTCGTTAAAATAGAATACCCCTTCTCAAGTAAAAAATACTTATTTTGAAAGCATTAATGGCAGGTAAAAAGATCCATGCTTTCATTCAAATCATTTAACCTTTAGTATAGTATCTATTTCTTCTCCTCAATTAATGCCCTGTACTTATCTACTGATGCTGCCATGCCTTGTTTGCCATAAAAGGTTGGGGCTACATATATAAATGAATAAGGTCTGTACAGTGTGTCGCAAGAAGGATTGGCGGCTTTTAGTTGGTTATATTTTGCCCAGTCCTCATCATATTTTTTGATAGTGGCTGCTAATTGTGTCTTATCATAAGTGCCGGTTTTATCGCCTTTATAGCCTAATGCCATTATCTTCCAACCGTCGGCAATAATGGCATGTAGCAATAACCCATACTTACTAGATACCTTTATATAGTCTTTGTCTGCCTTATTGGGCATTTCTATTTTGTTGCTCAATGCCACTATCTTTTTCCATAAAACCACTGCTTCCTGCTTTTCCTCAATTACCTTATCCAATAATCCATTTTTATAATACCAGTCGTAAGCCTGTAACAGAAATCCTTCGGATGGGAACATTTTCTGCGGAAGGTTGGCAGTGTCTATTCCACCCAAAAACTCATCGCGCATCCACCATACCCAATCTTTATCAAAGTAATATTTGCCACTCTCATGCCCACGCAACACCGCTTTGGCAGATAATAGGCATAACTCCCTAAACGCCGCCCTACTAGTAGGTTTAGTGATGCCATTATCATCCATAAAACTATTGAAAACACTTTCTTCGGTACGGTTTCTATCAGCCCCCCATTTACTGATAACAAATGCATTCAGCTTGCACCAAAACTCATTGGTTATGTAGGGACCAACCCAGCCTCCTCCCCTACTCCAACTCCAAACACCTACTATGTTGGGGTTGTTTTTTAAGTCGTTCAGGCTCTTATTACCTTTTTGTATGTTAGTAGTAAAATATTCTTCGAATCCATTAATAACGCCTTCCATTACATAATCTGGATGCGCCCCCTTGCCCTCATATTCACGCTGACATTCCACTTCTATTATTTGCTGATGCTTGCCAATACCCAAGGTAGGATTGAAACTATAAGTACGGTGATAATCGCCTTTGGTATGCTTTATGGAGAAAATTAAGTTTTTATGTTGCGTTATCTGATTGGTTACAGCAAGGTAATAATCGGCAGAATCGTGCATGCCTCCAAAAGACCAAGTGCGGTAAAAGATGGTCTTATTTCTTTTTTCGCACACTTCCTCACGCAGTAAGTTTATTAAGGTAACATGACTAGCCACTCCTTGGGTAATAGGATTATTGCCAGTGTGATATGGTACATTATTGAGGTATGTTTCGCCTGTACGGATAACCAAACCATCCAAATCGGGGAAGGTTTTAAACAGTTCATCCAGCATTAGTTTGTGTATTTCTATTGTTTTTGGACGTGCAAAAGAAATTTTTCCATTGGCATCACAAATATCATCATGATAGAGTTCTACCAACTTTTTGGGTAATACAATTAAATCGGTAAAATAATAAACCTTTATTCCTGCTGCATGAGCAGCTTTAATGTTTTTGCGCACCCTATCGGCAGCGGCCATCACCCAAGCCCTTTCTTTAGAGCCTTGTGGAAAAATTTGAGGGTTTAGTTTATCAAAAGTAATGGCGGCATGGGCAAACGTAAAGTCGTTCATCACCTGTCCGTTGTACCCTTTTTGTTTTAGGTACGCAGGATCATTGAAAGCAGTTTCCGTTAATGGTTCGCCGGGATTATTGTGCACCATATCCAAAATATAGGGCAATGACTGACTGTATGCAACAACCATCGAAAACAAACAGACCACTAAGAATAGAACCTTTTTCATATTAATATTTTTTTAACCCACCCCTCCATTTATATTGTAAATCCTTAAGCAGCATTATGCATCAGAATACTTCTCCTTTTGATCATCTATTGCATCACTCAAGAAACTGGTAGGCGATTTACCGTATTGTTTTTTGAATGACTTAGTAAACGAAGATGGACTCTTGAATCCTACCTCATAAGATATTTGTGATACACTGAGTTTGCGTTCTAGCAACATCTCCATGGCTCTCCTCAACCTGTAATTGTAGATAAACTCGATAGGCGTTTGTCCGGTAACGGCTTTTAGCTTCCTGAATAAATTACTACGGCTCATAGCCACCATACTACCTAGTTCCTCCACGCTAAACTCTTCATTATCGAGGTTTTTAGAAACAGCATCTATTACATTCTGTAAAAACTCCTCATCTAATGGGTTCTTTGTAATATCCTTAGGAATGATTACCCCATTATCTGCATTTACAAACTTTTCTATTATCCTCTTCTGCGACTCTATAAAATTAGCCACTTTGGCTTTTAATATATCTGGATTAAATGGCTTGGCAATATAATCATCGGCGCCTATTTGCAATCCTTCGAGGGTGTTTTCTACGGTAGCTTTTGCCGTTAGTAATATTAAAGGAATATGACTGGTAATAATGTTTGTTTTCAGTTCCTTACACAGTTGAATGCCATCCATTTCTGGCATCATCACATCGCTAATAATCAAATCTGGCTCATGTTCTTGCAGGTATTCCATCGCTTCTCTACCATTCAAGGTTCTAGCGATATTGTATTGGTTTTGGAATACCATTTCCAAATAATCCAACACTTCTATATTGTCATCAACTATTAACAGGTTATTCTTTGCTTTTTGCGTTTTAAAATGACTTACGCCTTCTAATATATTATCGTCTATCAGGTCATCCACATTATAATTCAGGGTAATTTTCTTTTCAGCAAGCTTATCAATATTAGATTCTACCACTAAAGGTTTAATCTCTAAAGGCAGGTAAAACGAGAAGCTAGTTTTCACGCCCGGCTCACTTTGCGCAGTAATCAACCCATTATGCAATTCAACAAGGTTTTTGGTTAATGATAAACCAACACCCGTACCCTTTAAAGCGTTATCACTCTGAAAATAACGTTCGAACAAATGGCTGAAATCATTTGCGGATATTCCCTTACCATTGTCTTCAATGGAGATACTTAGCCAATTAGCAAACTTAACCTTCGGCACAGAAGGCAAGGCTTTTACATCAGTTTGCTTAATGTTTATATGGATGGTTCCACTTTGTGGCGCATACTTAAAAGCATTGAACAAAAGATTGTTAAGCACCATTTCCATTTTACCGGGATCAATGTTCATCGGGTATAATTCCCTATCGGTAGTAAGGGTAAACTTAATTTCTTTTTTCTCTGCCAGATGCAAGAAATTCTGGTAGACCTCTTTAACAAAAGCCACCATTTCTAATGGCTCAGGTTTCAACTGCAACTTACCTTCATCTAGCTTTTGGAAAGTCATCAATTCATCTATCAAATACAACAATTTCTTGCTGTTGCGATGAATAAGCTGTGTTTTCTGTTTAGCTTCCGTTGGTAAATTTTCCGATGAAAGCATTTCCTCTGCAGGCCCTACTATCAACGACAGTGGTGTTCTGAACTCATGAGAAATATCTGTAAAAAACTGGGTCTTCATTTCATCCAGTTTCCTCAATTGTTCTTTTTCTATTTTCTCATAAACTAGCTGTTGCCTTTGCTTTATCTGAATGAGGGTATAGCGGCTAATTACATAGAGAACGACCACTAAAATGAGGGTATAAATTAAATAGGCCCACCATGTTTTCCAAGGTGGCGGCAAAATAACTATTTTAAGTTCGGCAGGCACATCATTCCAAACGCCCAAATAGTTGGCAGCTTTTAGTTTAAAGATGTAAGTGCCAGCATCTAAGTTTGTGTAGGTGGCACTCCTATTGTTTGCAGCAGCTTGAATCCAGTCTTTATCAAAACCTTCCATCTTGTAAGCAAAACTGTTTTTCTCGGGATTGGCAAAATGCAAAGCAGCAAAATCTATTGTGAATACATTGTTGCGATAGTTTAACTCGATTGTTTTGGTATCGGCAATGGCTTGTTTTAAAATTACCTGACCATTAAATTGTTCATCTATTTTAACCGATTTATTAAAAAGTTTAATGTCTGCAATAGAAACGGTTGGTTTTTCTACGTCTGTAAAAACTTTAGTTGGATCGAAGGTTACAAATCCATCAGATGTACCGAAATAGAACTGATGGTTATTGAGCTTGTAACAACAACTGTAGCTGAAATAAAGGCTAGGTAGATAGTTTTGAAATATTCCCTTTTTACTATCAAACTTCACCAATCCCTTAATGGTGCTTATCCATAAATTGCCACCATCATCACTCAAAATCCCACTAATAGATTTATCTGGCAAACCGTTTTCCTCAGAATATGTTTTAATGGAGGCATCCACAAAACCTGCTCCGCTTTTGGACATTTTCACTTTAGTAAGGCCGCTTTCAGAACCTAACCAAATGGTATTCTTGGGGTATTCAGTTATGCTATAAATGGTATTTCCTAAAATAGATTCACCTTTTTTATTTGCCGATACAATGTTCAATTTATTGGAATTGTTATCCACTATGGCTACACCACTATTTTCAAAACCTACCCAAATACTGCCATTACTATCCTCAAAAACAGAACGGACAAATAAAGAGGAAACGGTATTCCCACCATTCTGATTTAGGCTAATACTAATAATGGCCCCATCAGGATTCATTTTAAACAACCCCTTGTTGGTACCAATCCAAAGGTTTTGCTTTCGATCTTTCGTTATGGCAAACACCACATGACCCGGCAACAGACTTTGAAAGCTTGTTGCCCCATTCCCCGACATTTTCAGTATGCCATTTAAAGTACCTAGCCAACTGTTTTTATCATCTATAAAAAGACATCTCGTTGAATTGTAAAATGATTGAGAAGGCTCTACTGTATATGATTTAGAGGCATTGTTGGCAATATCGTAATTTATATATCCTTTATTAAATGTACAGAGCCATACATTACTACCATTAAAAGTATAAATACCTTTTACTTGGTCAGCATATTTTTGGTTAGCAAAAGTGTAGTAATGGAAGGGCAAACTATTCAAGTCTAACTTGTTCAGTCCCACTTCTGTACCGCACCACAGCACATTTGTTTTATCAATAAATACTTTATAAACCCTATCGCTACTGATGCTTCTGCTATTTACAGAGTTGTTTCGGTAAAAGCTAATAGCTTGTTTTCCCTGCGAATTTTTAGAAATCTTAGCAACTCCCTTGGACGTTCCAAGCCAAATATCATTGCTAACTGATGTCCTAATATCGAATACTTGGGTATTTTCTAACGATTCATCCCCTGCAGAAAACGTGTTAAACTTTTTAATTGCTGTATAAGATTTTGTAGCCTTATCAAAAGGCAACACCATCAACCCTTCGGCGGCAGTGGCAATATAAAGATCTTTATCATTTTCTAATAATCCCCAAACTTTATCGCCATAAGGACCTGGTTTTACATCAATTCCAAACACTTTATACTTTCCTGTGGTGGTGTTATAATTAACTACGGCATCATCCATAGCCACCCACATCTGGTTTTCTGATGCACCAATTATTTTGGTAATGTTTGAGTTGAGCTGCTTAGCACCAACTTTTGTAAACGTGCCTTCTGTTGCATTAAACTGAAATAATCCATTCCTGCCTCCTACCCACAATTTACCTTGCTTATCAAAATATAAAGAATTGATTCTGCCCGACTGCTGAATAGGGACTTTGCTAGGCAAAGTATAGTTTACAAAGGTTTCTTTTTGCTGATCGAATTTGCTAAGTCCTTCATTTGTGGCTATCCAAATATCGTGTTCGGCACCTTCTGTAATATCATAAGCCCAGTTACCAATAATGCTATTTTTATCTTGAGATCTAAAATAGTTTTTAAATGAATAACCATCATAACGGCTGATGCCATTCATGGTACCAATCCATAAAAAACCTTTACTATCTTGATAAAGTGAGCGAATACGCTCGTCTGGCAGACCATTGTAGGTGTAGAATCTTTTAAAAAGCAAGCTAGGCAGTATGGCTTTTTCTTCAGAAACTGAAAAACTAGTTTGAGAAAAAACAACTGGAATTTGGGCAACAAAAAACAGTAAAAGAAACAATTTCTTCATCACAATGGCAACGTTAATTGGCCGTAAAACTAATGAAGATTTGCTCCACTGTTTATTTTGTATGCCAATATATACGTAAGAGTTTATCCCCATTATCTTCTCCAATAAAAAAACAATCTGAATTAGCAACACCAAACACATACCTAACCATTATACCTCTTCGGAAATGCATTTTCCCTCTTTTTCTGTTACCTCAGTGCCTCAGTGACAATGAAATTCTGTATAATTGGATAAAATGATTGCCACAGGGCACAGAAAAAAACAGAGAAAACAAATAGAAGCCACTCTTTTTTATCATAAAGCAATTGTTGAAGAGCTCTATTACACAAAAATCTAGTCTAGACTTGACAAATACTTCTTATTTTCCTTCATTTTCCCGACTGGCTATGTCATTCCCTCAACTGGTTGAGTCATTAACTCAGTTGAGGAAATCTCCTATTCAGCTGGGGTAAATCATTCGTCAAACTAGTTTATTTTAATTTTCAAAAGTCTTGACGTTTCATTTTTTTGGTTATCGCTCGTGTTCTGCGCAACAAATACCATATCGTAAGATTTGCCTGAAACAAATGTTGAATCAATAGCAAAAGAATAAGTTGCATAAACATTATTCGACCGAATATATTTCATTCCTTTTGCTGGTGTATTCACATAATTCTTGATGACAGCAGTAGGAAAATCGTGACGAACCAATTTTAAGTTTACTGGAGAAGTAATCAACCAATCTTCATTATCCGGATTGTTTTTAGTGGTTCCGGGATCGAAAGTGATTGGATAAGCAGTTTGAATGGAAACGCCGCTGCTATTGCAAGCTTTATTATTAATGACTAAAGGCGTGTTTACGTTGTTTACGCCATACTGGCCTACGTTCCAAGCATTGTAGTTGTTAGTGATATAACTAAACTCAGGGTTATTTTTTACATTAACTTGATACCAACCTACAAATTGAAAGTAGGGTAAAGTGTCTGTTGTTAAATTGGGAAAGGTGGTGAAAGGAGCCGCAAATAATGGTGTAAAAGTGCCATCTGCAAGCGTATTACTTAGGGTAAGGTTTTGTATTTGCCATTTCCTCTGTTGCGATGCTGAGTTATGCTTGCCCAACACTTGAAAGGCAATAGAAACAGAATCTGAATTGTTAAACTGAGAAATATCTACAGCACCAGAATTTACAAAACCTGTTGTTGTTATTTTAGGCCATTTGGCAAAACTGGTCATATCCATCCAGGTAGCGTTAGCAATGCTTGCAGAGTCATGTCCCTTTAGGTCTGTACTAATTTTAAGCAAAATAGTATCGCCCATATTGGTTGTATTCGCCTGAGATAAGGAGCTTTGAAACTTGAGAATATTTGTACCCGCAGCATAATTTCTATTTGCATTAGAATCATTGAAACCCGGTTTACCTGAATAAAACAAGATTACATCGGCTTCTTTATTAATGGTAAAAACTACAGTATCGCCAATATTATAGCTTTGTTTATCGGCAGTTACATTGAAACCATCTGTTGACTTTGCATCTACCAATTTTTTGCATCCCACAGTAAATTGGACAGCAATAAAGAGGAGTAATACCGCAAAAGTTATATTATGCTTATTCATTTCTTTTCTATTTAATTAAATTTACTACCAACCAGGATTTTGGGAAAGTGCAGCCTCCAATGCCAATTCGGATGATGGTATTGGGAAAAGAGTAAACTTCTGCGGGTTTGATAAGAAATTATTGATGGGCAAAAGTGAAGAGTTAACAACACCCGAAGCAGGCGAGGTAACTGCATTATAACTTAGAATACTGCTTCTTGCTTTGTTCAAAGCATTTATCATAACAGACAATCCCCAACGTTTCAAATCGCTTCTACGCTGACCTTCAAAACAAAGTTCCCTCGACCTTTCTGCCATAATGCTATCTATGGTTACCACTGAAACATCTATTGATGAAGCTGTTTTAGGATCAAATCCATACGCCCTTCTTTTCACTTGGTTATAGTATTCTACACCGGTAGGAAAAGCATTTGAACCACCTCCACGAACAAAAATATCAGCTTCAGCAGCCATTAATAACACATCAGCATAACGAATAATTGGAAAGTTTGAAGAAGTAACAGTGGCACTTTTGGTTAAATTAATCTCATATTCTCTCCTCCATTTTGCAACAGGTCTGTCATAAACAGTTACATATCCAGTACCTGCAACAGTAATATTAGAGATACTGCCAGTAGAAGGGTCCAGAGTAACAACTCCTTTAAAAGAGGTACTTCCAGGCGAAGGTGAAGTAATGCCTACTTTACATGCTGTAAAGGTTGTATCCTTAGTAGGTGCTGGTGTTCTTACTAATAAATATCCGGCACCTCCATTAACAATATTCACAGAAGTAATAGCACCAGTATTTACATCTACCACAGGATTTATAACAGCACCACTACCATAAAAAGTGGTATCATACCGAATACGCAAAATTTTACCATCTTTATAGATGGTGTCTCGAGGCCATTTTATGTAAGAGGGCGTTACTGTGAATTTTACACCCATATTATAAAGTCTGTTACCCGCAGTATCTAACAAATAAGGGGCAAATACCCAATCCCGACGTTGGTCTCCATTACCATATAAATTATACAAGGAAGGTAAAGGACGATAAGTGCCTGTAGATTTTGCTGTTGGTGAAGGACAAGTAATACCCATAAGCACTCCCAATTGTTGGGTAGCTGGATAGCCCAAGCCAGCATAAGAACCTACACCATTTGATAAGAAAGCCGCATCCCAGATACCTTCTGTAAGATTTTTATCAATGAAATTATCTTGCATATTATTGATAAACGTTCTTGCACAAGCAGGTGTACTTGAATATTGAGGATGCGGACTACTATACAATGAATGGTTGTTGCTTGCTATTAACTTCTCCGCCCAAAAGAGTGCCTGTTTATAATAAGGCAAGCCGTCATTTGGGGTTTTACTAACAGGGCTACCCGCAGCAGAAAGGCAAACTCTAGCCAAAATAGCTTCTACAGCAGACTGAGTTACCGTTGTGGTATATTGTGCCTGGGTGATAGTTTGAACCAATGTATCAGCAGCAGACATGTCTTTAATAATAGAATCGTAAATGGCTTTACTTGGTGTTTCTGGCACATCGAAGTTTGAACCCATTTCGGATGTTAGCTTTGTTTTGTAGGGTACATCACCAAAGTTATTGACCAACAGATAAAAATAGTATGCTCTTAAAAAGAGTGCTTGTCCTTTTATGTTAGCCCTTTTGGTTTCATTCATCACTGGCTGATTAATTACACTCAACAATACATTTGCCCGTTCAATTCCAGAATACAAAGTCTTCCATAAGTTTAAATAACTAGCATCATCACTCGATGAACGAAAACCTTCTGTAAGTCCTTGAGTAGTAGATGAGTTTGCCGTTACACCATTATTAAAACCTTCATCCGTACCAGCATTAAAATACCCCCACATTCCCCAACCATACAATTGTTCAGCTTCCAACGTGCTGTAAACCCCAGCCAATTGATTGGTTAATTGTGCTTCATTGGTAACATCTGTTGTTTGAAAGCCTAGGGGATCAAGACTGATGTCTTTTTTACATGAACTCAACAATAATATTATGGGTAACAATATTAAAGCTCCTACCCTATTTATATTTTTCATACTAATGATTATTAAAGTAATTTACTAGAATATTACGTTTGCGCCAATGGTGATGGTTCTATACCTTGGATAAGGCGTGTAATCGAGACCTTGAGCCAATGCTGCCGAACCAGAACTAGGTTGAATATACAAATATCCAACACCAGCAGTGGCATTTCCACCAGAAACACCCGAAGGAACATTGGCAGGATTAGCACCACGATAGGTGGAAACTTCTGGATCTAAACCTGAGTATTTTGTCCAAGTGAATAGATTTTGTGCTGCTACAAAAACCCTCATTGAAGAAATAGAAACCCTTTTCACCAATTTTTCAGGAAGATTATAGCCCAATGAAATTGTTTTAAATCGTAAAAAGGAGGCATCCTCAATGAGTCTGGATGACAACCTAATTTTACCATCCAAATCAGCACCACCAGTTCTAGCATTTGCCCTAGGAATATCGTTGGTAGGATTATTAGGTGTCCATCTATTTGCATAGTCGGCAAATTGATTAGCATTTGCATAGTAGTTTCCACTTGTATTGAAAATAAATTTATTCATATTAAGCACTTCATTTCCATAACTCCACTGAAAGAAAATTCCTAAGGAAAATGATTTGTAAATGAAATTATTGCTCAATCCTCCTGTGTGAATCGCTAATGGAGTACCAATGATTGTTCTATCATTATCGTCAATAACACCATCTCCGTTTAAGTCTTGATATTTAGGATCTCCTGGCTGAACTGAGTTGGCTGTTGTTCCATAACTAGCAATGCCAGGTTTGAGTATGTAATTTCCATTAGATAATTTATTAAAGTCAGCATATTGATAAACTCCTCCCCATTTATATCCATAAAACTGCGTCATAGGATATCCCACTTTAGCTACCCAAGCGGTTGGAGCTGTGGAAATTGGATTCCAACTGGTTTGTCTAACGTCAGACGAACCGTAGAAGGATACCACTTTGTTTTTATTGAAAGAGATATTAAATGAAGTAGTCCATGAGAAGTTTTTCTTTTGAATATTAGTTGTTGTTAAAGTAAACTCTAAACCCCTATTACGAATAGTTCCCGCATTTTGATATTGAGAGTTTGTTCCGTTTGCATAACCTGCAATACCTGGCAAAGGCACAGCTAATAAACTATTTTCTGTATTTTTTAGATAATAATCTACATCAATCAAA
Organism: Chitinophagaceae bacterium; assembly: GCA_947447825.1. Taxonomy (GTDB): domain Bacteria; phylum Bacteroidota; class Bacteroidia; order Chitinophagales; family Chitinophagaceae; genus Parasediminibacterium. The sequence goes on from CANFLL010000031.1 coordinate 33,959, forward strand.
ATCCTATCTTTCATAAAACTAAGGCTAGTCCCTAAATCTAACTCCTTACTAGTTTCCCAAGTTACAATTGGGTTACCATAAAAGAAAGGAATCAATCCTGGCGTATTTACCCCATTAATAGGATATCCATAAGCAGTGCTGTAACCCATTTGATATCTAAAGGCTTGATCGCTCACTCTATTATTTCCTACGTTACCATAACTTATTCTTAGTTTACCATCAGTAAGTTTGTTTTTAAGTCGATCATTCAGTTTCTTTATAAAAGGCTCTTGTGTAAAACGCCAAGCAAATGCGCCTGATGGGAAGAAACTCCATTGATGACCAGGTGCAAAACGAGAGCAACCATCTTCACGACCAGTCACTGTAAAAATGTATTTTTCTAATAAAGAGTAGTTTACCCTTCCAAAGAATGAATACATCTGATTATGAGAAGGTGAATAAGCAATTTTTGTAGCCGTGCCAGCACCAAGACTTCCAATCCCTAGATATTCCAATGCTTGTGGAATTTGAATGGAAGTATAACCATTAGCATTCGCTTTGCCATACTGATATGAAAAACCTGTTACCGCATCTAGAACATGGTTCTTGTTGAAACGCTTTCTGTATGAAAGGGTAGATTCAGTGAGGTAATTATTGTTGTTATTATTGGTGATGGCTCCATTAATTTGATTAATCGGATTGTACAATACACCATTACTATTCACTGCCAAAGTGCCTTGAGATGTTTTTGAATTGTAAAATGATTCCGAAGTAAGTTTTGTGTTAGAAATGCCACCAGTTATCTTAAACTTTAATTCTTGTGTGAAACTATATTCCAAAAAAGTGTTTAATGTGGTAGTTGCCGTAATATTTTTTCTGTATTCATTTAATGCCTGTTGCTTTGGATTCACCAAATTGTCTGGTACAAATGAAGAAGTACTGCTTAAAGAACTATCAATAAACCCAGTTTCTAAACTTGATGCCCCAAGAACATCTACTGGTCTAAATGACCACATGTTAAAAGTAACACCACCACTTGTGCCAGCAGTAGGTATGGTACCATAACTTTCTGTATTTGAATAATTCAGACTACCTCCCACCTTTAAATTGTCTGACAGTTTAGAATCTAGTGTGAATTTTCCATCATACTTTTTTAAACCTGTATTGATGATGATACCTTTTTGATTGGTGTAACCACCACTAAAAGCAAAACGGGTATCCTTATTTCCTCCTGAAATACCAAGCGTGTGTGTTTGTAAGTTGCCAGTTCTTATCAGCATATCTTGCCAATTATAAGGCTTTACTGTTTTGTAGTAGTCCAAATCAATCCCATCGGCCAAGTTAATGTATCTTCTAGACCCGGTAGTTACTGGTGTTGCAGCAGTACTCTGAATACTATCTAATTCTAATTGCAACTTCACAAATTCATAAGGACTCAACATTTTCATTTTCTTGGTGACTTCTTGCAATCCGTTCGAAAAAGAATAAGTAACTTTTGTGGGTTCAGCTTTGCCCTTTTTTGTAGTAATCATTATAACCCCATTTGCCCCACGCGAACCATAAATGGCAATTGAAGAAGCATCTTTCAACACTTCTATAGATTCAATATCGTTTGTGTTGATGGAATTGATGTCCATGTTTTCAATGGGGAATCCATCAATTACATACAAAGGAGAAGTTTCTTGGCCAGCAGTACCACCTCTTACCACAATTTGTGAACCACCTCCTGGCTGGCCATCGTTTGAAGAAACAGTTACACCAGCAATTCTTCCCGCTAATGCTTGGTCGAAAGAAGTGACTGGGGCTTTTTTAATATCCTCCATGTTCACCTTACCAACCACACCAGAAAATTCTTTCTTTTTTACATTACCATACCCAATCACAATCACTTCATTCATGTTGGTAGCAGCATCCACCATTATAATGGGTATAAAAGAGCGGTTATTTATCCTGACAGTCTGTGTCATGTAGTTTATGTAGGTCACGATAAGAGTGTCAGTAAGTGCTGCATTGATACTGAAGTTTCCATTCTCATCGGTGGTAGTTCCTGTGGTTCTGTTTTTAATCTTTACACCTGCTCCTGCTAGTGGAGACTTTTCAGAGCTAGTAACTGTTCCCGTTATCTTTTGGGTTTTTCTTGGTTCTTGTGCAAAAGATCTGAAAGCAAATCCAATTATTAAGAGTGAGGAAATAAGGGAACACTTCATCCACTTTTCAAGGAATTTACTAAAGCAATAGTTACTCTTTCTGCTATTCATCTGGAAGCTATTTAAATCGGTGCGCAAAAATGCGAATTTATTGCTTCATAGAGGGTATTGAACCGTTCTATGTTGCAACAAATGGTTTCAATGTGTCAAAACAGGTTATAATTCGTTGACTTATACTATTTCACTTTTAATCTACAAGCTAATTTCATACGATACTCTATAACCGTAACTTTTCTAAATCGTTTGGCAGTAGCACATCATCCGAAGGAGGAATCTACGGACTTTTATTTTGCAGCCATTTTACTCAAATCCTTACCTCTCACTAACTTCTCCACTTCTATACCTGCAAACATAACCGCAAAAAGACCGTGTGTATCATCATCGAAATAAGGACGGTTTATGTAATAGTTTACATCATCAGAACACATCGTACCCATACAAATATCATGGACAGTACCGTCCGGCTCAATCCTAGTCTTCAGTGCATTCCAAGCTTTCATAACCACTGGCTTGAAAGTTTCTGCATCTAGCCAGCCATAATTTACCCCTCTTGCAATAGCCATCGTGAAAATAGCCGTACCAGACACTTCCTCCTTAGAATCTGTTCTATCTAGCACGTTGTACCAAAATCCATTTGCATTTTGAAGCTTTACCAAAGCAGCCACATGTAAGCGGTAATGTTCTAAAATGGCTTTATATTGAGGATGATTTTTAGGTAAATTCATCAACACTTCGGATGTTGCCCATATACCCCAACCATTCGCCCTACTCCAATGTGGCATTAAGTTGTTGCTATCCGAAAACTTAGCATGACGATATAAGTTGGCATCCTTGTCCCAAACCTGAGTACTAAAATTTATTACCTGATTTGCAGCATCATCCAACAATTTCTTTTTAAGTTTTGCATCTTGCGTATACAATGAAGCCTGAACCAAAAAAGGGATGCCCATAAACATGTCATCTACCCATGTTGTGTATTTCTGTGGCGTTAATCTGGTGAATATATTGCTACCCGGCATTCTCAATTGTCCGTTAACTGCATAATTAATCATCTTATCAACAAATTGCTTGTAAGCTTCTTTGTTTGCAAATGAAGTATCCTTCTGCAAGCGATAAACTAATGGTAACGATGGAGCAAGTGTGAAATCGAGTAAAGGCACACCCAATATTTCTTTATTAGCCGAGCTATCAGCATTCAACGTTTTCACTTGATAGTTAACAAAAGGAATCCCATTCAAATGGAAATCGCAGAAATTAACCGCATAATCCTTGTATCTTTTATCTCCAGATAGCTCAGCCAATTTTTCCATAGCCCATGCCATGCCACCATTGTGGTAATTCCAATAATAATTAGTACCCCATTTTTTTGGATTAATCAATCCACCCAAAACTTCAACTTTAGGGATTGTCCATGTTATTGGCTCTTCAATTCCTTGGTACATGTAGCCAAAAGCAATTTCTTTCTCTGGTGGAAACACTTCATTCAATCCTGTTTTGTTCTCATTTTTAAATGGCCCTACCACTAACCAATTCGATACATTAGCCAATGATTTGTCTACGTATTTCATGCCTGAGAGTCCAATGCCGGGATACACGATTGTTTTGTTCAAGATGGCTCCCTTGGTGCTTGGTGGTTGTATGTAAACTTTCCATTCTTTCCCTAAAGTTTCAGACTTAATCAACAATACATTCTTGCCTTTTTTTAGGGATAGCTTACATGAATTGCTCATTTCAATCCCTCTTTCCTGATATTTTAAATTGATTGATCTTTCTCCTTCTTTGTTGTAAACCAATTCGTTATTAAGCCACATTTTACAACCATCATTATGTTCAATTTGCATAACAAAATCCATGGCATTGGGTGCATTCAGAATAGTTGTTGCATAAGCAATTGCGGGTTGTTTCAGTCCGAATGTTCTGCCAAAGTCTATCACTTGAATACCACTAAATGTCTTGCTAGGCGAGGGCACAGACAACTGGTATTTGAAAGGTGTTTCATTAATTAGTTTGTTACCTACCGATTCAATTACCTCAAGTGGAGATTTTGTATTGACAGCATTAGTTTGAGAAATAGCAGAAAACCCACAAATAATTGAGGTTAATACACTGGCAAAAGCGACTCGTAATTTTGATGATGGATGAATAATAATAGCAAGTCCCATTATATAAATTCGTTAGTGATTAAAAATGTAAAGGAACAAACAGCAGCACGGAAACACTAGACCTTATGATGCAAAAGGTTTACCACATGAGCCATTAGTAACAAGAATTGCTCTTTTGAGCAGAATTTTGAATCCCCACTATGATAAATTAGGTTTTGCCATGTATTGAACAATAAAATGGATAAATGTTTTTCAAAATATAACAGCTACTCACCTTTCGATGGAGTAGCTGTTTAATCTCATTATTTATATTGTAAAAGGAAATAAACCAAGCGTCTTACTTGTCGCCACCAAGGTCTTGTTTGCCGCTACCAAGGTCTTGTTTGTCGTAACCAAGGTCTTGTTTGTCGCAACCAAGGTCTTGTTTGCCGTAGCCAAGGTTTTGTTTGTCGCTACCAAGGTTTTGTTTGTCGCCACCAAGGTCTTGTTTGCAAAATATAACAACTAATAACTAACCACTAACCACTAAAAAATAACTACCCCATCACGAACCAACTTTGTTATCGTATGCCCATCCGCGGCTTTGGTAAACGTGAAAACATCTTTTTGATCCTTCCAGGTAACAGTCAGCATTGTTCTGTCGGCATTCCACAATGTTTTTGGTGTTTCTTCTCCGTGCAAATACGGGAATAACAACACCTTAAAGTTTGGCGCAACGGAACGGGAAGGGATAACCAAACGCTTTGCAATATCCATCGTGCGAAGATAAAACTGGTGCATATCCTCGGTTTTAATGTTCTCGAAGGTTTCCAAACGAGGGTTAGGTTCCATATTAGGAATGGCAGATTCGGTGCTTTCCAATACCCTCACTAATAGTTGCGGATCGCCCTTTGAAGGAGCAAAACGTCCTGTGCTATAAATGCCGCCTACCGTGGTTTCCACTTCGCTCATGTTGCGTTTCATGCGTTTATCGCCCAAAACTACATCGTATTCTCCTTGTGTTCTTTTATCAGAAAGCGTATTAAAGCCTAAGTTCAAAGAGCCTGTCTCCATCTTTACATCCACTAATTGCTTGATAGAAACCACTTCAACATCCAACTGCATTGGCATGGCAAACTCATACAAATGCTCTTTATCATCCTTCTTAATATCATCTACTATCAACACATAATCGTGCTTTCCTTTCACCAATCCTGCCGTACGGAAAGCATATTCCACCGGATAATTCTTTAAGCGCATTGGCCAAGTATCCTCTGCCCACATCAATGGATTGGTTTCCATAGTACCATTATAAAACTCAGCGACCTTTCTTAGCGGATCACGCTCTGGCAACACACCCGGATAGTAACGTTTTAGGTTTTTAGCCGTGTTAGCATAAACACCATCACGCCATTGAGGCTCTACTTGTTTGCCCACCATAATATCGCCTACGGCAGATTTAAGCCAACTCCAACCATAGCAATAGCTTGCATCAATAGTACCGAAAGTAGCTTCTGGTTTATCAAAATAATTCTTCCAACAAGCAGGTGTGGCAAAATACCCTTGCCCATGCCCATCAATGGTAACAACAGAATGGTACTTACTTTCAGTACTTCTCCAGCCATCCAATATCCATGTTCTTCCATTGGCAGATAAAGAAAAATTTCCTCTATCCGAATGATCGTGCGATTGATACATCATATCCTGACGAGCATCAAACTGAAACTGAATCCCTTTAGTATCCCACTTGGTACGGGTAATTAGGCTTCCCCTTGTAGGCTCAAAATAAGTAAGTGGCATCGCTACAGGCGGCACACCATTGTATTCGGCAGCAGTTTTTGAGGGGTCGACACAAAACACAAAAGCAGAAACATCTGGCACTTGTTTGATATCCTTAACCAAAGAATTGGCATATACGTAATCAATTTTGGCATCGGTAGGGAAGAAATACTTCATTATCATCATCATCAACCAAGGCAAATCAGAAGTAGTTCCCGTGTCTCCATGAGAACTCCACAAAGCAAAAGGATTGGGAGCAAGGGCGTTAATTAACCAATCGGGGATGGCACGGAAATGCGGATTGGCAAAGGTATTATACGTTTTATCCCTTCGGGCAATGGCAGTCATAGCCAACAAATCATTGGAAAAAGGTCCGAATGTGTATACAATTCCTTCCGAACTCATACCCTTATTAGTGAAAGAATAGGTAAGATAATCGCTCACCACTTCTTTGCCACGCTCGAAGATGCGTTTATCATATCCCTTTTCATTTTCAACCGCCAAAATAGATAATGGATAACAGATGGACATAGCAATATGATTCCATCTGCGCCAATGACGAGGCAATTCCATACCCAAACCATATTTGCCATAAGTGGCTTTGGTATAATAATCGATAAAGAATTTTTTATCGGCCGATGACATGCCCGCAGCGGTAAAGTCGAACAATTTAGCAATCTCTCCATTACTATACAAAGGCTCTTTTACCTCTTGCAGTTTGGCAGGATTCTGGTCTTTCGCTTCAATATCCTTACATAACCACTTTAAATGATTGGCCGCTGCAATACCTGTTTCAGTTGATAAGGCTTTGTCATTATTCAATTGCGCCAACAAGCCTTGTACAGCCAACAAATTAGATATTTCTTTAGGTGCTTTACCATCCGAAGCAAGCGGTTCTCTTGTTTTCAAGATGACATAATACTTACCAACTGCTCCTTCCCCATTACGCATCTTGGTGAGGGCATCATTGGCTAAAGTTAGTATTTGCTTACCCATAAGGGTGTTCTCTAAACGAGCTTTGATAGCACCAAATTCATCTGGAGAAGTAAATATCCGAGGATGAACACCTGTGGCAGGCACTTTACCCAACTTACTAAAATCGAATCCTTCGCTGTTAGGTACTAGTGTTTCTTGGTATGGATTTGCCCATTTCAATTTATTATCCAATGCTTCATCGGCAGTAAACTTACGCTTGGGTTGCTCCAATAAGCGAGGGTCGTTGGCAGCGAGGGTATCATTTGCCCAATGCTTAAATATATCTGGGATAGACTGGGCAAAACTGTTGGTAGAAAGAATTACACCAGCTAAGGCTAAGGAACCTAATCTTATTATTTTCATACAGTAAAATGTTAATCCGCAAAGATGCTTACCTATACTGAAAGTTTAATTCTCCATGTGCCATTGAATGGTTCAGACTGTTCAATCTGCTTGCTGTAGGTGTAAATTTGGCATTACTATGGATAATTTGTTATTAGCAGCTATCTAAATTCTACTTTTATAATACCTTCCTCTATACCTTTCAAATCTTTATTTACTGGGCTATCCCTTTTAAAAATAGCAATGTTAGTTGAGAGATTATTCAAGCTGTTTTATGGATTATTGCCTCTCTTGGTAACATCATTGCAACTAGCACAATTACTATGGCAAATTACAATAGAGTTATTGCATATTGAAGCAACATTATTCAATAAAAGACATTGAAATAGCAAAACTGTGTTTAACATATAAAAGATGGCTATCGATACATCAAAGATGGCTATCAACATGCAAAAGACGGCGATCGATACATCAAAGATGGCTATCGACATGCAAAAGATTGCAATCGATACATCAAAGATGGCTATCAACATGCAAAAGATGGCGATCGATACATCAAAGATGGCTATCGACATGCAAAAGATTGCTATCAACACAAAAATGAGTTTTTTGCCTCTGACCCCTCCTGAAATTACTTGACAGTTTTTGGTGTTAATATTACTATTAGTTTACTTTAATT
>CANFLL010000032.1 GCA_947447825.1 Chitinophagaceae bacterium
ATTTACCACTAAGCAAACAAGGGAAAAAACAAAGAACACTAAGGTTTAGAGTCCCCCAATGGTAGTTCTGAAGGAATAATATTTCACAATCCTTGTGTTCTTGGTGAAGCCTTAGTGATCTTTGTGGTTAAATATCCCCTGAATAGTTACTAAAAAATTAGTATATAATAAAATCATTTATTATATCACATTGAGGTGTTGCATCATCATCAGAACAACCTGATTTGTCAATAACAAATTTTAGAATCTCATTCAACTCATATTTCCTTTCAATAGTCAATTTGGAATAATTTAACCTACAATACTTTTTCTTTCTAAAAGTTATTCTCAATTCATTACCAAAAATAAAAGAATTAATTAAAGTGGATTCTATTAGCAATAATTATATCAACTTAATTATTTGGTGATACAACCGAAGGGATTATTGTTAGTAGAATCCCACTAATAATGCCCCAGACAACATATATGAGGACGCTGAAATCTTTTCAAATAGTGCTAAATACAATCCATTTTATTCTTGAAACTTGTTTTACAGAAGGTGTATTTTACACCTAATACCAGTTTCTGAACAATAGTGTGACGTCACTTTAAAGTAAAGTGACGCCACTTTACTTTAAAGTGACACGACTTTACTTTAGAGTGACGCCACTTTACTCTCGAGTGACGCCACTTTACTTTAGAGTGGCACCACTTTGCTTTAGAATAACGTCACTTTACTCTTCGGGAACGCCACTTTACTCTTCGGGAACGCCACCTCATAGCTAATGAAACGCCTTTCTGAAAAGAATTTATGTCTTGGAACATTAAGATTGTGGGGTAAGTATTGATTGCACAAAAATCCTTGCATTGACTTAAAACCTTAGTGCCCTTTGTTTTTTCCCATTTGTTCTTTGTGGTAAAGCTTTTAATGAGTAACCTTTTTCCGTTAATTTAGCCGCCATCTAAAAAAGAAAGATTATTATGAGTTTAAGTGCAGATATTAAGAAAATTGAACGACGTTTTGTTCCACAAGATTTCACCGTTACCACTTGGGAAAACTTGGAACCCTTTTTTAAAACATTATTGGAAAGAGCAATAAATAGTAGTGCCGACCTTGAACAATGGTTGAAAGATACGAGCGAAATTGAAGCCGTTATTAGTGAAGATGCTTGCTGGAGACAGATAAAAATGACTTGCGACACAACAGATAAAGCCCTTGAAGAATCATTTACTTTTTTCTGTATGGAGATTCAACCTAAACTGCAACCTTATGCTGATGCGCTAAACAAGAAGTTAATTGCATCGCCATTCACGAAGGAATTAGACCAAGAAAAATTCTACACTTATCTGCGTAGTGTGAAGAAAAACATTGATTTGTTTAGGGAAGAAAACATTCCGTTGCAAGCCGAACTAAGCGTGATGCAACAACAATATGGTGCAATTGCTGGCAAGATGACGGTAGAGGTAAATGGACAAGAATATACGCTTCAACAAGCAGCTAAGTTTTTAGAAAACGAAGACAGATCAATAAGAGAATCTGTTTATAGAAAAATTCAAGACCGTCGCTTGCATGATAAAGCTGCCATGGATGGTTTATATTCTGCATTAATTGCAAAACGTCACCAAGTGGCATTGAATGCTGGCTTTGAAAACTATCGTGATTATAAGTTTGTGGAACTTGGTCGTTTTGATTACACCAAAGAAGATTGCTATCAGTTTCATGAAGCAGTGAAGCTACACGTGCTTCCTTTGATTGAAAAAATATATAACAAAAAGAAACAAAAACTTGGTTTAGATACCCTGAGGCCATGGGATACAGAAGCTGAACCAGCAGGCATCACACCATTGAAGCCTTTTACAACTGGTAATGATTTATTGAAGAAATCGGAAGAGTGTTTCGAAAAGTTGAATCCTTTTTTTGCAGATTGTTTGCGTAAGATGGATGAATTGAAACACTTCGATTTAGAAAGCAGAAAAGGCAAAGCTCCTGGTGGCTATAACTGTCCGCTTTCTGAAAGTGGCGCCCCTTTTATTTTTATGAATGCTGCCGGACAAATGAGCGATGTAACTACCATGGTGCACGAAGGCGGTCATGCCATCCATTCTTTCCTGTCGCATAATTTGGAGTTAAGTGCTTTTAAAGAGTATCCAATGGAGATTGCGGAAGTAGCAAGCATGTCGATGGAGTTGTTTAGCATGAATCATTGGGAGAGTTTCTTTGATAATGCCGATGATTTAAAGCGTGCCAAAGAGCATCAATTAGAGCGCACCATCACCATATTCCCTTGGATAGCCATTATTGATAAGTTTCAACATTGGGTATATGAAAATCCTACGCATACTGTTGAGGAAAGAACTGCAATATGGACTTCTATCTTGAAAGAGTTTTCTACTAGTGCCATCGATTTCACTGGTTTAGATGCGTATAGAGAAATTGCTTGGCAGCGTCAGTTGCATTTGTTCGAAGTGCCTTTCTATTATATAGAATATGGCATTGCACAACTAGGAGCCATTGGTTTATGGATGCAGTACAAGAAGAATCCTGAACAAGCATTACAGAATTATATAAATGCGTTAAGCTTGGGTGGAACGAAAACATTGCCTGTTTTGTATGAAACAGCGGGATTGAAATTCGATCTATCTCCAGATTATATAAAGACATTAATGGAGTTCACCAACGAAGAAATGGAGAAACTGTAAGAAAAGATTAACCACAATGGTCACAAGGGTTTACACAAAGAAACACAAAGGAAAATAAATGTGTTTTTTCTTTCTATAAATCTTAGGGTACTTAGTGAAAACCCTTGTGACCATTGTGATTAATCTTTGTGTTCCTTGTGGTTAAAAAATAATAAACATGGAAAAGAAAGCAAGCGAAAGTTTTATCATCATGAACGAAATGGTGATGCCCAATGACACCAACCACTTTGGCAACCTCATTGGTGGACGATTGATGTATTGGATGGATATTGCGGCGGCAATGTCTGCCATGAAGCATTCAAACCTGCCTTGCATGACGGCTTCCGTGGATAACCTGAGTTTTAAAACACCTATCAAGTTGGGCAACATCGTTCATATTGAAGCGAAGGTTTCCCGCAGTTTCAATACCTCTATGGAGATTCATGTGCGTGCTTGGGGCGAAGACCCATTGAGCAAATATGTGTATGCTAGCAATGAAGCCTACTTCACTTTTGTGGCATTGGACCCAAATAACAATCATAAACCTATTGCTTCGCCTGTATTGATTCCGGAAACAGAAGAGGAGATAAAACTGTATGAAACCGCCTTGCACAGAAGACAACTAAGGCTTGTGTTGGCTGGGAAAATGAAAGTTGATGACGCATTAGAGTTGAAAGCATTTTTAAGTAATGTTGGGTAATAAGTTAGGAAGAAGAGAGTTAAAAGTCGAAAGTTGAACGTTAGTAATAAGTTTAGGCATTAAATTGAGGCTTGTATTGGATAAATTTTAGGTAGTATATTAACTAAAAAACAAAGATTCAAAGAGCCTAAGAAGTACAAAGAAAAAGTAAAGAAGGGAGCGTAAATTTCACACAAACTACCTTTCTATTTTTGCGGTTAAATTCCTCCAAATAAACAAATACCATCAGATGAATTATACGTCGCATTTACAAAAAGACTCACTTCTTGCTGGGATTTTGGGTAGTGAAATACACGAATTGGTACTGCACAAAAACATTCCGCTAAGATTGATAGCTAGCATCATGAGCCAACAACTGAGTACAAAGGTGGCGGCAGTTATTTTCAAACGTTTTTTAGAAATCTATAATGAGGAAGAGCCTACTCCACAACAAGTATTAGATACACCTTTCGAAACATTACGCAGCATTGGATTGAGTAATAACAAGGTGAAATACATTCAGAATGTTGCTGCTTTTTGCCTTGAACATAACATTACCGATACTAAACTACTAGCCATGAGTAATGAGGAAATCATTAACTTATTAGTGCAAATAAAAGGTGTTGGGCAATGGACGGTGGAGATGTTACTCATCTTTTCATTGGGACGAGAAGATGTTTTTGCTGTGGATGATTTGGGCATCCAGCAAGCCATGGAGAGACTTTTTAACCTAGATGCAACAAACAAAAAACTTTTAAAAGAAAATATGCTTACCCTTTCCGAACCATGGAAACCCTACCGTAGCTATGCATGCCTGCATTTATGGAGATGGAAAGATGATAAGAATTAGTGTAGTTATAAGTACTGAGTTAAAGCTAATAAGTCAATGTAACACTTCATTTCTATTCAAGTTACTCAACCAATTAGCTGCATTCTACAAAAGTTATTTTTTGACACTGATTCTAGACATACTAAAATCCATAAAACTAAAACAGCTTCTTCCCTTCCTTAATCATTTTCGCCCTGAGTAATGCTTCCAGATAATAATAATCCGCATAAGGCAATGGCGCATCCACTTCGCTATTATTGGGTTTTGCACCTGTGCTATGCAATAGTATAAATCCTCTGCTTTCTCCAATTGGTGAACGATAATTATTGGTGAGGCTCTCTATCATTTTGTCTGCCGCCTTCTTGTAAATCTTTCCATTTCTACTGTACGTACTCAATTCATACAAGCCCGAAGCCATACATGCCGCTGCCGAAGCATCCCTTGGTTCGTTAGGAATGTTGGGCGCATTAAAATCCCAATAAGGCACAAGGTCTTCGGGCATTGTTGGATTGTTCAAAATATATCCAGCCACATTTTCGGCTTGCTTTAAATACTTAGGATCTTTGGTTTCACGATAGCACATCGTGAATCCATATATTGCCCAAGCCTGCCCTCTTGCCCAAGCAGATTCGTCAGCATATCCTTGATGGGTAACTTTCTTGATGATAGAATTAGGCTTTGTACTATCATAATCTACTACGTGGTAGCTGCTAAAATCTTTTCTAAAATGGTTTTTAATGGTAGTATTAGCATGGCTAACGGCCATCTTGTAATAAGTACTATCTCCAGAAAGCTTGGTTGCTTCAAACATCAATTCTAGGTTTAGCATATTATCTATAATTACAGGAAAGCTGAATTTAGGCATTGTATCCCACGACCTGAAAGTGCCTACTGTATAGTTAAACCTAGTTGCCAAAGTTTTTGCAGCCTGAAGTAGCGTGTTTTTATAGGCAGAATCTTTGGTTAATAGATACCCATTTCCATAACTACAATACATCTTAAAGCCCATATCGTGTGTGCCTCCATTATATTTTTCACGTTGTAAGTTTGCCGTATAAATTGTTGCTTGCTCTGCCCACTTTTTATTGCCTGTGTATTTATATAAATACCAAAGCACCCCCGGAAAGAAGCCGCTTGTCCACCTAAAAGAAGGCGTTAACACTAGCTGACCATTAGCATCTAAACTTCTAGGGGATACCAATTCTGCCTTGCCATGTTTTGCCGTAGGAATTTCCCTTAGCATCACCTCTGTTTGTTTTTCTGCATCAGCAAAAACAGTTTTAATGTCTACGTTCTGAGCATTGGCTGATAAAATTAAGCTACTGAAAAGGAGCATTAAAAACAGTGAATAGTATTTACTTATTGCCATTCTGAAAATAAATTAGATTGAAAAGAATTATTTATTAATGATTACCAGATAACTTTCTAGCACGTTTTGTTTATCAATCAATTGAAGATGATAAACTCCAACAGCATATTCTTTAATAGAAAAAGTGTTTAAGCCCTCATTGATTGTAACGTTCATTAATTGTTTGCCGCAATTATCTACCAAAACCAATCTTATATTTTTAGGAATCTTATTAGCGTTTACGTTTATTATATCTTTTGCAGGATTTGGGTAAACTGAAATAATATCTTTCTTGTTGGTAGCAATTTCAATTACGTTTGAATAATAGAAAGAACCATCCTTGCTAATCATCTTCAATCGATAATAACTCTTCGCTTTAATAGAAACAATATTCAGGTTGTAATTCGGTTTTCCATTTGCCAATATAGCGTCTATGGTTGCAAACGAATAGCCATTACTACTACATTCAACTTCATATTTTGATAGGTCTTTCTCATTGGCAACAGACCAATCTAGCTTGACAATATTATCGGAATAACTTCCTGTAAAACTCAATAACCTTACTGGCAAAGGCACAATTGGCGTACCAGCCCCTACTTTAGTACTATCCAACGGAGAAGCCAAGATGTTTCCTGATCCATTTAGTTCAACAGCCCCCACATCGTAAATAGAACTTCGAGTATGACCTTGTGCATCCAATCCATTTAAAACAGCAGCATAATCTGCACTATTAAAAGCGGCATCTTTAACCAATGAAGGCGGAGGAAGGATACCATTTGAAATCTTTCCAAAAGTCAAGGTTTTATTATAAAATCCTGTAGAGTCAGTAACGCCCAATTTAGACGCATTATATAGGTTGCCTTCAGCAAAGTAAGTTACAGGGCTTCCCGTTCCATAAGTATCTATTAGGACGGCTTGCCCTTTTTTCATTTTAATTAAATTATTGGCTACCGTAACACCATGTGGCTTGTATAACCCTGAAGTATCAACCAAGAACCCTACAACTATTCCTGCACCGCCATAGCAATTCACAGTTGTATTGAATGCCACTAAGGCACTATCCGCCGCAAAATATTTAGCAGCAAAAGCTGGATTAGCCGTATCATTAGAGTTGGTTGAACCATTAAAGAGGATGATTGGACACCTCAACGAGCTTGTGCTATTATAATTACCATCTAGGTTTTCAAGGTAATTATTAAATACTTTGTGGCCTTTATCTATAATTCTTATGCCATATTGAGTGCTTCTTGCCGTGGTCGTTTTAATAATAAAATTGCCATACACATTACAATACCTTCCTTCTCTCAACGTGATACCACCTGCATGATTGCGGATTGTATTGTATCGGTAGGTATTGAAACCTGATTTGTTCGAAATAATTTCGGGATCTAACTGTACCCCATCTTCAAACAAATTATACTCAATTACATTGTATCCATCTGTTCTAGAATTCGAACTTGTACCCACCCTAATAACCTCCCCTTCATTACTACCCAAATAACCACGTCCTTTAAAATAATTTGAGTCGATAAGGTGATAAGTAGATGTTCCTTTTGCAGGATAATTAGTGCTGTCATACCACACAACCACTGTGGGCGATCCGTTGAACTTATTAATAAAAGTGCAATGATCTACCCTGTTATGCGTGCCATAAATTGACACCCATCTATTCAATGTGTCGCCACCATTTTTAGTTCCGGTATTGTTGGATGAACCAGTAGAATCGCTGTTATAATTATCGACAGTAATATTATTTATTCTACAATAATGAGCTAATGTTCCGCCAGCACTCCTAAACTGAATTACGTCATTAGCACCAGAATTTCCATTTGCAAACCTAAAACCTGTAACCAGAATATGCTTACCACCAAACTGCAAGTAAGTATTCCCCGTAAACACAACGCCATTAAAGGATTCAGCCTTCAATACTATCCAGTTAGAAGTGGCAGTTCCTTTTTTATTAGTAAAACTAACCTGCCCCCAATTGTAGCTACCATTAGCAACAATTACGGTATCTCCTGGTAGTGCTGCTCCCATTTGGGCTATTAAATCAGCTTTAGTAGAAACGGTATAATTTGTGGCAAAACAGTAAACAGTATTCAGCAACAAGCATATTGCTAATATGCTTAACCTTATTTGCTTAACTGATTTTACCATTATCATCTACTTTTATTTTTACTCTATACATATTAGTTTCATCACAATCAACCGAGCGATTGGCTTGGAGTGAACTCGGTTCAACCCAATACACCGGCGTACTACCTTGCCGCAAAGGAAAAACAACCCAATACACCGGGTGATTGGCTTAAAGTGAACTCGGTTCAACCCAATACACCGACGTGCAACCTTGCCGCAAAGGAAAATCAACCCAATACACCGGGTGATTGGCTTAAAGTGAACTCGGTTCAACCCAATACACCGACGAGAAAAGAAAGACCTGTCAGGTTTAAAAACATATCCCGACTCACCAATCACCACTCACTATTCACTACTTCATCCAGCTTGGCCCTACTTCACTTGGTTTAAGTGGATGGCACTCTACACTTTTGGTAACATATTCATCAGCACCAACTCCCTTTAAATCTTTTGCTATGAATAAACCATTCTTGTCTGTAGAACCTTTTACTTCTTTTTGTGTGATACCCTCATTTTTATCAACCCCTAAAACTTTACCCCCAACAACAACATTTCCTTCAAACTTATTGGGCGCAAATTGTAAAAAGCTAGTAACCGCTTCAGCATCAGGATGAAGTACTTCAACGTTCGATTCGGCACAATTCATTATTAGGTTATTCTTGATGGTATTATTTTCTGGCAATAAACACATTTGCATTTCTGGCCAATGTTTTTTGTACGAATCACCCAATTGCAAACCCTTACCGTCCGAGTTGATGATGGTATTATTTTCAAAAACACTATTTTTTACCTGCGCATATTTTGGGGCAAAAAGAAAATCCTTGTTACCCGGACTAGGCTTAAAATCGGTGGTCAATGCTTTGTCAACATATTCTCCAGCCATCAAAAGCATCCCATTATCCGATACATTACTGATGTAATTATTAACTATGTGCAAGTTTTCGCCAGCTACCCTAATGCCGTAAGTACCTTTTCTATTTTCTCCAAAAATAAAATTGCCTTCAAAGGTGTTATTATGTCCTTGCCTGTTGGTAAATCCACCCATTGTTGCCCTCACGGTATTAAAGCGGACAATATTATGATTCGATTTTAATGAAACAATCTCTACGCCTTCGCCATCTGCATGATCAAAAAGATTATGTTCTACCAAAAAGAAAGCACCATCATCACTTGGTTTACCCAATTTGCCTGCTCCCCAAATTCTCATAATCTCTCTGCCATTTTGTTTTGCCCAAGGAATATCTTTAAAATAGCAATAGGTAGTGGTGTTATGCCTTGCATTTTCTATTGCATTTCCTAATACTGGTTCCACATTATTCTTTCCTTGAAAAAAACAATGAGTCAATAAATTATAATTACCCGAAAAGAAGACCCAGTAATATTTGGTTTTAAAATCTGCTGGATTATAGTCAATGATGGCAGTATTGGATACGGTGCAATTGTCTGAATTAAAATTAATTACTGCGCCCTTAGAAATAGCACCGCCTTTAAACAGAAGGCCATCTACTTTTAGAAATGGCTTGTTGAGTGAAAGCTTACTACTGCCCGATAAAATAACTTTCCCAGCAGTTTGAGCTTTAAGGGTAATAGGTGCTGCTTCGGTAGCAGTAGATGAAAAGTTTAGGTCAACATCTTTCCAATCGCCATCTTTCAGCACAATTACATCACCCGGTTTTGCCGAAGAAATAGCCGTGGCAAGTTCTGCATTCGTAGTAACTACAGTTTCATTTCCAGCAGCAAAACCCAATTGGATGGATAGCAATATTGCTGCCATCAAACAAAGTTCTTTTGTTTTTTTAATCGTTATACTCAATCTATGTTTCATAATTTATATTTAATATTTAGTCTTTACTGTAAAATTAGTAGATACCTAACTCCTTCAAAAAAGTCAATATCCTTTGATCCATTACTTTCAATTGATCCTTTGCACCAAGCAAACTATGACCTGCATTTGGCACCACCATCAACTCGGTTTTAATGCCAATTTCCTTCAGTTTTTTATGCAACAAATAAGATTCTTCGATAGGAACCGTTGAATCCGCATCTCCATGACAGATGAAAATGGGTGGACTCGTCTTCTTTAAATACGTCATAGGAGAAACTGTTTTGGCAAAAGCCTCATCAGTTTGCTTGTCTCCCAACCAGTTTTTTGCCGAATGACTTTTGCAGCAATATGCCCAAGCCCAAACGTCGGTAATGCCCCATTTGTCGATGATGGCTGCCACTTTCATGTCTTTTACACCGGGACAATTGCCATCAAAGCGATGATCGTTTTCTAACAATCCGGTCATCAAAGCAAGGTGTCCGCCTGCCGATCCGCCCATAACCACAATTCTGTTTACATCTATCCCTAATTCTTTAGCATTCTTTTTAAGATAAGCCAACGCACAGCGGGCATCCTCCACCGCAGCAGGCGCTTTCGCTTCCTTTGTCATCCGATACTCGATATTGCAAACTAGAAAGCCTTTTTTAAAATACTCACCAAACCCTCCTTGCTGATCCTTACTTCCACCAACCCATCCACCTCCATGAATATTGATGATGGCGGGCGCAAGATTTTCTGATTTATTGGGAATATACAAATCGAGCTTTTCCTGAAAGTTTGTTCCGCTAGTATAAACCACATCCAACTGCTTGGTGTAGTTAGCCGGAATAGCAACCGGTTTAAATTTTTTTGCCGTATCAGCAGGCTCTTGCGCCTCTAAAAAACTAGTGGCTACTAAGGCAATTCCAAGAAGTATTTTTTTCATTTTATTTATTACATTAAGCACAAAGAACACGAGGGAGAAGACACAAGGAACACAATTTGTAAAATCTTTTCTTTGTGTTCATTGTGATAATATCATAGTGTCCTTGGTGGTAAACCTTCATTTATATTTATAAAAGATTAATTATTGATTCCTGATACTTTTCTCCAGCCAACTTTTTAATGGCATCCAAACAACTAGGGCAATTATATCTATCAGCGTCCCTAAGCAAAAGTGGATAAGCATCCTGAAAATTGAATGGGCGAATTTCTTTTCCTGTCCATTCTTTTTCTTTAGTTAAATAAGGCGCTAAGGCATCCAATGCTTTTTTGTACGATTTGCCAGAAGCTGTCTCCGCCGTCCAGAAATTGGTAGAAGTTTTATCTGAAAGAATGGCGATAATGTTAAAGGCATTCATAATGAAAGCTGAATAGTGCAAAGAAGTAGTTCGTGCCAATTCCAACGGAAAGAAGCCATCATTATTCATTTGAACATCCAAGCGTTGTTCTGCTCTTGCAACTATTTTGTTTGCCAAATCTGTGCTATCTACATAAACTGCAATGGCCAAACTTTGGGCATCAAACCAAACGCCGTGGTTGTTTTTAGCGTTCATTTCTCCATTGCCATTCTTGCTAGTATTTAACCAACCCAAAAACTGAGAGAACCATTTTTTTAGGTTCGTATCATTCTGTGGTGTCCAGCTCTTTGAGTTTTTTAATAATTGAATGCCATCAAGCAAATAAATAAAATGGCGAGTATCAATTACCCCTTCTGGTCTTCCTTCAAATCTTCCCTTTACAGCTTGTGCATAGTTGAGGTTCGGATTCATTTTAGTAGCCGTATCCAAAAACCACACTTTTACTAGCTCAGTTGCTTTTTTAGCATAGGTTTCATCATTAGAATAATAGAAAGCAATCCCTAGTTTGTACACGTTTTCGCAAAGAGTAGGCATGTTTTCTTTGTCGGGGAAGTCATGTACTTCAGGATTTATTTGTCCATCTCTTTGTTTGTACGGAACACCATTTGGTTGTGTAGAATCTGGCCACCAATAAGGCCCTATGCTCATATAGTCATGCTTATTTCCACTAGGCGGAAAAGCTTTTTTGTTCATTACGCTTACTGGCGCAAAGTTTAGGAGCGCATTGGCATCAGTTATCAACTTTTTATAAGCAACAGTAAGACTAGGATCTTTAGCTTTTAGCTTTGACTTTTTTTCTGCCATGCTCTTAAAATCTATTTTAATTACATCAGCTTTCGACAAGTTGCCTTCCATTTTTTGGGCAACTATATTGTTTAATAAAGCAATCGACAGCACAACAAGCAAGAATCCTTTTTTCATTTATATACATTTAGTAAAATGACATCCTCCATCAAACAGAGCGAGTCCAATGTAAAAGTAGGATTGAGAAGTAAGCTTTCAGCAGGAAAAGTGAAAGATAATTTCTAAATAATTTCTAATTTCTTGAATAATATTCAAATTATTTCGCCTGAATTTGAAATTGTCAAATTATACTCAATCGTTAGCGTTGCCGGAAACGATACCGGTTTGGTTGAATAAAACAAGGTATAATAGGTTTATTAAGGGGGTAACTATCAGCTTTAAAGAATGAAAAGAGAGGATGGATTTGTTAATTACACACTATTTCAGCATCTTTAATTTTACTAATTCAATTCTAGTATCAGTTACTGAAAGAATGTTAAACTGATAATTGTCGATAACTATCTCCTCGCCTTGTTTAGGAATGGTTTCAAATTGGTTAATGATATAGCCACTCAAAGTTTCAGATTCGGTTATAGAAAATGAGAGGTCATACTTTTCCATGATAGAGTCTAGTTCAAGCCGCCCACTAAAAATGAATTCATCTTCGGCAATTTGCTTGTCAATAAACTCTTCCGTATCGTACTCGTCTTGTATCTCGCCAAATATTTCCTCCAGCAAATCCTCCATAGTTATGATGCCTGCTGTGCCACCAAATTCATCCACCACCCAAGCAATGCTCTTTCGTTCTTTTGTGAACTTATTTATTAAATCGGTAGCCCCCATTGTTTCAGGCACAACCGGTATTGGATGCAAAATGTCTTGAATGGAATGTGGTTTCTTAAATAAATCAAGCTGATGGATGTACCCAACAATATTATCAATATTGGTTTTATAAACAATCAACTTACTTAACCTCGTAGTAATAAAACGATTTGTGACATTCTCGATGGTATCATTAATTTCCACTGCTTCAATTTCTGTGCGTGGCACCAAACACTGCCGAATCTTGATGGTGGGAAGACTCAAAGCATTTTCAAAAAGATTGGTACTCACCTCCTGTTTTGTTTCTTCCTTTTCTTTATTGCTATGAAAAAGATATTCCAAGTCCATCTTATTAAAAGTACTGTTTTTATCCCCCATTTTCAGGTTGAACAAATACTTCAACACCCACTGGGCAATGCCAACAAAAAACTGAGTGAATGGATAAAATATATCATGGAAAAATTTGGCAATCGGTGCAAAAAACAGTAGAATAGTATTTGCTTTTGCCCTAAAAATTGCTTTGGGAAAGAATACGCCAACTATAATTAAGATGATTGCAGAAACCAAAGTGTCGAAAGTTAGTTTCACATATTCACCTTGAATTTTTAATGGATTCCAGAAAGTGATACGCAATAATTCATCGAATAATAAACCATAACCAACGATAAATATGTTTAACCCTATCAGGCAGGTGCCGATAAAATGAGCAGGACGCTCCATGAATTTGGACAAGATGATACCACCTTTTTTGCCTTGCTTCTTTTTTAGTTCAATGTTCAGTTTATTGGCACTAATAAATGCAATCTCATAGCCTGCAAAAAAGGCAATGAAAACAAGGCATAAAATAATACCTATGATAACTATTGTTGTTGTTGTCATGATGAAAACGAATATAGTAAAACTGAAATAGAAATAACAGGGTAAAAATAAAAAAAGCTGGGTAGAAACCCAGCACTTACCGATAAATTATAATGAACATGAAAAATACCGGATCATATATTTAACTACTAAAGAAGCCTTACTTATGAAATACAAAGAAATGGATACAGCGCAAACAAATTCTAAAACATCGGTTAAAGCCTAACATATAATCTGTTAAATATTCCATTTCTTCGTCATAATCAGCATATTTCAGAATGCTGCTTTTTGAAATTATTTAAAGTCCACGGTACAATTTTGGCATCTGATGTCTATCTGAGTTCCTTTTCCATCACCAACAGTAGCAGAAAACTTGTCTTCTGAAGTTGCTTCATCACCACTAAGCGACTGTGTAATTGCTCTAGTAATCTTTTCTTCTAAAGCCTGATCAAGCGATGTAGTCTTCGTGACTTTTCCTTTAAAAGCCTTCTTTTCAAAGTTTCCATATACCGTGCTGTAAGGCCCTGAATAATTAATAGTGTAACTCTTCAAGTTTCGTAAAGGCAATCTCATGTCGGCATATTTATTATAAAACTGAATTGCATTTACTGTTGGTGCAATGTTTCTGACTTTCACATCCGCATTAACGCCATCTATTTCTAAGCTTTTACTCAGTTTGCTAATGCGCAGATTACCATAATTTTTCTGCCCTACCACACTGCCCGCCTCTTCAATATCATATTCATCATTGGTACTTACAAAATGAATTTTGCTGGCAGACGCAATATCCACAGTGCTATATTTAGTATCAATATCCAAATCGCCAACCTCTTTTGCCGTGAAGTGACCATTAATAAATTCCACTTCAGCGGTTTGCAAGTTGCCAGTATTCACGTTGCCATATTTTGAACGCAGTGTTAAGGTATTTACATCTTGAGTTTCTAGGTTACCATTTGTTAAATCTATGGTTAATTTGTTTAGGTTATCGCTAACTGTAACATCCGAATACTTGCTTTCAACAATCAACTTATTGTCTTTTGGTAGATAGATGGTCACTAATCGTGTCACATTTTTTTTTGTGCCAATGTTTTCTCCATTACCATTAAAAATGGCAACGCCACTTGCTGGACCGCTGCTCCAGTTAAACGAGTTACCCATCACTTCATACGAGCCTCCACTACTCACCGTGCCCGACTTAATTTTTATAGAACTAGTCATTGCTCTTACGCTGATATTCAACTTTTCGAACCATTCAGCATCGCTCAATGTGTTTGCATCGCCATCGTAATAGATGGTGGTAACTACTTTCACTTTAGGTTCATTCCATGCTTTAATTTCAATTGAACGGCTGGTATTGTCTACAAAGATGTCGCTATTTCTACTTGCATTTACCTCTACAGAAACCTCCTTACTTTTTAAATTTTTAAAGTTCTTTTCCCCTCTACTAGTTATACTGTAATTAGTGGAAGCAATAGATTCCATAGGTGGTAATGGCGGCAATGGAGCCAGTTCTTGTGCCACTAACGGCAAGTTGTTTCCCAAAACTAGACCTACTAAAAGCAACCCAGTCGTAATTGTTTTACTAATCATTGTATTCATTATTATTCTTTTTAAATGTTTAAGAAGTATGTTTTTTGATTATCGGTTTGTGCTTGTTGACGGCTTTGTTTGTAACGGTTATTTGTTTTTTGAATCTCCGTTTGCAGTTGTTTCAGCACATTCAGCTTCTGCTGATAGATGTTTATCAACCTATCCAAAAGTTCATCAGTAATGCCTCGTTTCTTTATGTCTAGTTTTATTATTGCTTCATCCGTTTCCATTTCCTTCATCCTTTGGTTAAAATCTTTAAAGTAGCTAGGGTCTTCTGCGTTCAATGGAGTCGTATTTATTCTTTCTTTCTCCAAGTTTATCACTTGCGTAAAGCTACTTTCTAGCCCCAGCAGAGTCTTTTCTGCCACATAATCAGTCTTAGTTTTAGGATGTTTTTTCTGGACAGCAAACTCTTTTCTTTCATCTGTTGAAGCAATAACCGTTTCTTTTTGAGAAATCGGTTCCAAACCTCTCACATTCACACTTCCCTCCTCTTTATCATTTGTAGTAGTAGATGCTGGTTGAATCGTATTGCTTTTAACTTCCTTTTTTATAGATGGATAAACCACCATTTGTTTTGGATTACTGTCCTTATCCAACAAAAAGAAACCTATCCCTACCAATAAAACAAAACATGCAGCAGCCATCCATCTAACTGCCATTGAAATGACCCATTTCTTTTTAGGAAATAGTTGTTGATGAATATTTTCCCAATATTCACCATTGGGTTCATCAATGTCTAGTTCATCTAAATGTTGCTGAATATGTTTTTTAAAATCATCCATGTTGTTTATTTTTTACCGCCGAGCACAATAAGAAAAACACTAGGAACACTAAATAATCTTTGTGGTTTTCTATCTTCTTTTTCTTTGTGTTCCTTTTGAAAAACCTTGTGTTCTTTGAGGTTAAGCATATTTTTTTCTCTGTTTTTTTCTGCAAAAGCCTTTGTGTTCTTTGCGGTTAATTATTCTCCTTTTCTTTATTCTCATTGTGAAAACCCTCGTACCCTTTGCGGTTAAATTTTCCTACTTAATCTTTCTTTCAATAATTGCTTTGCCCTATGATACTGACTCTTACTAGTGCTTTCCGATATTCCCATACTTGCGGCAATGTCTTTATGGCTAAAGTTTTCTATTGCATAGAGCGTAAAAACCTGTCGGCATCCATCTGGCAACGCCTTTATCTGTGTTTGAATTTCTGCCATCCCCACAGTACCCCACCAGTTTGTTTCGTCCAAATCTGGCGTATCGTGCAAGTCATCATCCCATTCTGTCCAACTATTTTTCTTTTTACCTTTCCTAATACATTCATTAATCACAATTCTTTTAAGCCATCCACCAAACTGAGCCGCATCTTTCAGTTGCTTCAAACTTTTAAAAGCCACTATAAAACTATCTTGCAAAACATCTTCTGCACTATATCTGTCGCCCATCATCCGTGTACAAACATTGTACATAGCCTTGCTATATTGTTTGTACAAAGCCTCCATAGCCACAGAATTACCCCGTTGGGCTTGCTGAATAAGGACGGTATGTGCTTGCAGATTATTTTCCAAAAGTTATTTAACTACTAATAAGAGAACAAGATGATGAAAAGGTTGGAAACTAGTGCCAAATTTATTTTTAAAATGTAAAGAAAGGCTTTCTGCGGTAGCTTTTTGCTTTACCAAAAGGAACACAAAGAAAAGGAGGACAAAGAACACAATGTTTTGTAAACCCTTATCCAAAACCCATTTCTTTCTAATAATTAATGAACCTTGATGTGAATAATATAAAATTATGTTGGTATAAAATGAACCCATTTAGCTGTAACCGATACCTCGGATGCAGCAAAAGACACCTCGGATACAGAGAAAGAAAGAGGTATTTTAGGTTGATAAAAGGTTTTGCTTTTATGAAAACTGCCAGACAGTAACGACACCTTGTAAAACAAAAAGACCACTCGAGTTATCTCAAGTGGCCTTAAAATTAAATGTATAAACCAGTATCTATTCCGTTTAGTTAAGTGAAATTCTACATTCAAAGGAAGGTTTCGCTTTAAGCGAAGCCTTCCTTTACTAAACGGCATGAAAACCAGTATTTCTATAAGCCTTTAAGCTTTTTAGCAGCGTAGCTAATTCCAGAAGCAGCAAGCATCAAACTCATGCCGCCATCAAAAGGAACTACTGGACTACCATCGCCCGTTGGCCCATTGTTTGGAGAACCTGGCCCATTAATGCCCGGATCGTCGGCAGGTGATTGCGCTTGCACAACCACAGTTGCCAAACTGAAACCTACTATCAGCAAAACGCTTAATAGCTTGTTGTTTGTTATTATTTTTTTCATTTTAAAAATTTTGAAGTATAAAGTTGAGAGTCAAAAGTCGAAAGTTTAGTGAATAGTTATGTTTATTATTTCAAAGACTTTCGACTTATGACTTATGACTTTCGACTATTTACTAATTGACAGATAAATTTGATTGACTAACTATTGTACCGCTAGCAGTTTCTCTGATAGTTACACTGTATGTACCAGCAGCAATTGTATTGTTGATACTGATTGCATGACTACCATTACCACCTGTGTGGCTGATAGCAGCTTCTTGTACCTTTTGTCCTAATACATTAGTGATGCTTACTGTGTAGTTTCCAGCAGCTATATTACCAAAAGCAACGTTAAATACCTTACTTCCTTTTAGTGGGTTCGGATACAACGTAATTGGTAATTGATTATTAGTAACTGACACTTTAGCAACATTGCTATAGCTAACTGTTCCTACTTGGCTGATTGCCTTAATGCGATAGTAAGTAGTTGCAGTTACACTGTTATCAGTTGTAGCGTAAGCAGCAGAAGCTGTGTTTTTAGCAGTAGCTTGACCAATCTTAGTAAAGCTCTTAGCATCAGTAGATTTCTCTACTTCAAATGTAGAAACACCTTTTTCTCCAACTGTATTCCAGCTAATAGTAGCAATCTTATTGCTCAAGGTTGCACTAGCTACGATGCTATTAACAGCCAAAGTGGTTGGTTTGAAAGCAAGACTGAATCTGTTCGCAAAAGAAGCCGCAACAGAAGCATCAGCAGTGAAAGATACAGTGTTTGAACCAGTAGTTAAAGCCGTAGACGTGCCTTTATAGCTATCTACCAAGTATGGAGTTAGACCATTAGAGATATAATTAGAAGCATCAACTGCTAATTGATATTCGGTAGCGCTCACTTTGCCTATTGCTAAATGTAGAACATCAGCAGAAGTTGCAGGCAATCTACCATCAATACTTAAACTCTTACCCTTGTCTTCAATTGATAGGTTATCAGCAGCATTACCAAATTTCAAGGCATCTTGTGTGCCATAAGAATCATTGGTAAATACTGAACTGAAAGCAACAGCCACACCATCTACTCTTGTGTAGCTAATTGATGCACTATCTTTCTTCAATAATCCTACGTAAATTTTACTAGAAGGAGCAATTACACCAAACACAGCTTGTTTTGTGGAACTTGTTTGTTTTGCTGCTTCATTGAAAATTACAACAGGAGATGCACTTGAACTGTTTTGAATGAAGAATGCTTGACCAGGCTGTATGATACCATTTGAGGTTACAGAACTGGTAGAGGTATATCCACTTACAGATGAACCTGATTGTGCATTGAAAGCAATGTACTTACCTGTTGCGCTAGACGTTGGGTCAAGATACCAATAAGTACCATTAATTCCAGTTGAAGCACCCCAAACAGTAGTTGTGCTGCTATTTGTTGAAGTTCCAGTACCCCACATTACAGGGCTAGCATAAGGATTTGCAATCATACTAAATGCTGTGGTAGAAGTACCATTTAAAGCAGCAGCCGTTGAAAGAGTGGTTGAAGCAGCATTGTTAATTGTTCCACTAACACCAGTTGTGTTGTAAGTTACTGTTCCATAAACTAAACTACCAGTTGCTTTAAGTGTAGTAGGGTTTACCATTCTTAAACCATAACCATAGATATTATCTATTGCTGTTTTGGCAAGATTAAAGCTTCTATCACCTCTTACTAAAACTCTATAACCTTGGAATGCATCCAAATTAGTATTTGTGGTATTAGTGATAGTTGTCCAGTTGCTAGTAGCTTTTGAATTATCAAAATAAGAAGCAGAGCTTGCACCATTGATACTATAATCTAAACCTGAACTAGCAGGAGTTGGTTGAGCAGCAGCAGCATTGGCACCATAGTAACCATCATCTGCATGAGTTGCACTAGCCCCGGTTATGAATATACCAGAACCACTAGTCATTGAACCATTGCTTTGCCAGTTACTATACATGCTTCCTGCATTGTAAACTTGAGGAGCGATGTCGCGATATGCACGGTATCCTTTAGGAATATAACGTTCAACTTGAACGCTACCAGTAATTGAACAACCAGTACATACATTACCAACTATGGCAGTATTTGCGATTGAGGTAGATTTAAGAATCAAACCAGGAGTAGGTGTGATAACAAGATTTCCTTTAGTAACAATTAATACCCCAGTTAAACTTTGAACACCAGTTTGAATGGTAGTTGTGTGAGTTGTTGCTGGATTAATAGTCAAATTAGAAATTGTACCTGTACCGTTGATTGATGTGGAACCAGATGGAGCCCCCATAATGATGGCACCAGTTCCAGTTATTATACCATTATTAGTAAGGTTTGAATTTGAGCTAACCGTATTAGCAGCACCTACAGAGATACTATTGCTTCCTAAAGAAATAGTACCAGCACCATTCGTTAATGAACCACTCAATGTGAAACTTGAGTTTACATTCATTGTACCTGTGCTATTTGATAATGAACTTAAAGAAGTAACCGAAGCTGGCAAACTAAATGTACCAGAACCGGTAAATGCTATTGAAGTACCATTAACAGAAGATGCTAAATTAGGAGCAGTAGTTACCAAACTTCCACTTGTTGCAGCATAACTAGCAAAAGTTAATGTGTTAGACCCTACATTTAAGTTTCCTGTAGTGAGATTCAAACCTCCTAGCGTTGTTAAGTTCGAACCAAGAGAAACACCAAGAGTATTATTAACATTCAAAGTAGTATTTGCACCTAAAGTAAGTGTACCATTATTAGTAATTGTTTGAGCCGTTGTTCCATTCAAATTAACAACTAATGAAGATGAAGGGCTACAATTTAAGGTTGCTCCAGAAGCAACAGTAACATTACCTGTGATGCTTACTGTTCCTGTTTGAGCTAGCGTAAAGGTGCTCACATTCACGTTCAAATCATTACAAGAGAATCCGTTTGCACCAGGCGTAGATGGATTCGTTGTTTGATTTAAAGTAATATTTCCAAAAGAGTGACCATCTATCAACAAAGCAGTTGAAGTAGTATAGTTATAAACAAAGCTACTAGTGGTACCAAATGATACAACGTTGCGTGTACCTGCAAAGATGTCTGCCCCCTTTGTTAAAGTAAGTGTACTTCCGTTTGCAAAAACTACCGAACCAATACCAGCAGTATAAGTGCTACCACCAATTGTAGAAGTACTAGAAGAACCAAAAGCATAAGTAGAACTACCTACGTTTACCGTACAACTAGAGCCACTATTAAATGTTAGCGTACTAGCATCTACGGAAACTATTGTAGAAGCACCACCAGCTGTACCAACAGTTACTGATCCGTTTATGGTTGCTGTTGATCCAGAAGCAAAAGCAACGTTTGCAGTTGTTGTAGATAATGAACCATTAATTGCAGCAATAGCTCCAGAATTGAATGTCGCATATCCATTTGGTAATGTCAAAGCTCCACCAGTATTAATAACTAAAGAGGTTCCAGCCATAAACACCAACCCTGTAGCAGTATTTGAGTGTGTTGTTAAACTACTAGTTCCATCAATATATACATCACCAGTTGTTGAAGCACCTGTTTTTCCTCCATTATCACCGTTGATTGTGATTGTTGAAGTAGAAGAAGTAGAAGCAGACATCGTTACTTGAGCGCCATTAATAATTCGCAATTGTCCAATAGATAAGTTATTGCTATATTTCAATGTAACTGCTCCAGTAGTAGGTGTAGTTCCACCAATGTTAGTTCCATTAACTTCATAAATATCTGTAGAGTTAATGCCAGAAGGTGTTGTACCAGTACCATTTAAAGCAGTATTCCACAAAGTAGTAGCTCCAGTACCCCAACCAGTTCCATTTTGAACATTACCTGGTGTACCTACCCAATAGTAAGTAGTTGGCTTTTTGATGGTAATAGAACTAGAAGTAACAGGCGTTAAAGAGCCTGAAGTAAAGGTGATAGTACCAGTTATATCAGTAGCATTACGATTAATAGCTGTGATACCCGTAAAGGTAGCAGCACCACTACTAGCAGCAGCAGTTGTAACACCACCCAATGTGAAGTTTAATCCAGTAGCTACCGCAGCAGTAATTGTTGCAGTACTAGTAGTAACGGTATTGCCATAAGCATCCTGAACTACAACAACAGGAGACGTAGTAAGCAACACCCCATCTAAACTATTTGAAGCGACTGGCTGAGTAGTAATAGCTAATTTACTTGCAGTACCAGCACCTACAGATTGCGTAATTGTTCTGGTAGTGTATCCTGTTGCAGCTACTGTGATAGTAACCGTTCCTGCTGTTCTTAAAGCAGTAGAGTGAGTTCCACTATTTGGAATAATGGTAATACCTGTAGAAGTCACTGTGTAATCTGTATTTTTTGTAAGTACAGTTCCAGCATAAGTAATAGAACCAGTACTCAACAACACACTCTGCCATGTAGCATCATAACTACTAAGTGTGTATGGTATTGTATAGTTACCACCAACAGTTGCTCCCGAAGCTGTACCGAATGTTGGTGCAGGATTACTAACAGTTAAGTTACCGATAGCAAAATCACCAAGAGCAGAGAAGGTAGTTGTAGAAGAAATGCTACCTATAACATTTGCAGAACCCGTTCCACCTAAGTTAGTCCAGTTACCACCACCAATAGATTGAGCTACTCTTAAGTTAGTAGCATCAGCCAATGAAATGGTATTGTCATCATCATTTGCAGAATAACTCAACGTAATAGAACCATTGGTTATTGTGTTTGAAGCTGCAGAAATTGTGTAATATCTTGAAGTAGAAACACCCCCTAATGTACCTCTATTATGATTTGCATTACCAACAGTTGGCACAACGGTATAAGCTGTAGCTGTGGCAGTGCCTTGTGTGAAGTTTAAAGTCAAAGGCAAATATTCGCTATTCATACCCACAGGGAAACTCAAAGTTTGTGCAAGTGAATTAGCAGCAGAATATAGTTTAACAGGTCCTGCAATGTAGTTAGTTGCACTCCAAGTAGGTTGCGTTACACCACTGTTTATTGTTAATACCGCAGTGTTAGCAGCAGCAGTTAATACAGTGCTAGTTTGAGCATACGTATTTGTTACAGTTAATGCATTAGACAAGGTAATACCTGCTGCATTAGACAATGACAAGCCATATACAGAACTAAGTGAAGAACTATTGCCAGTAGTTTGTGCAGCAGCACTTACATAAGTGTAAGCAACAACATCTGTGAAAGTTGATGTTCCAGATGGAGCAGTTGTACCTGATGTTCCGGCAGTTGTAACAGTGTAGATGTTTCCACCACTTGTTATTTGCTGACCAAGCACATAAACAGTACTAGCAGCCCAAGCAGTAGGCGCAACAAAAGTGTATGTTGAAACTGTGCTATTTAAGTTATTACCACCTGTAGTTGCGATAGCTCCCAAACCAGTAGAGCTACCCAATTTAATTTGCGCACCAGCAGTAGCAGCAGTATTAAAATTGAATGAACCACCACCAGTTATTGTTTGACCAGCAGTGCGTAAATCAGCAATGTAACCAACGTTTAATTGACCACCAGCATCAACTACTACACCAGCAACTTTACCATTACCAGCACCACCAGCAACGATGCTACTATTAGCAACGAAGTTGGTACCATTAGGATAAAATTCTGGAATGTTTAAAACACCCGTACTACCAATATGAAGGAATGAACCTGTGCCAGCACTACCATTATTTGCAATGCTTGTACCTAAACTCATATATCCATTTGCACTTCCTGCTGCGGATGCGTTAGCGTCGTAAACAGCACCAGAAATTAAACCTGTATTAAATGTTAGTGTACCATTTACATTTAGTGTAAAGTTGATAGGATTGATGTTCGAGTTAGCACCAGTATAAGGACTAAGTACGCATTCTTGATCCATTGTTACTGTTGCTCCATTATCAATGGTGATGGTACCAGTAGTAACGTTAACGCCACCACTTGCATTATCAAGACCTAAGGCAACAGCCGTTCCTTTATTAGCAGAACCTTTGTAGTGTAATGTTACATCGGTAGCTATTTCAAGTGTGGAGCCAGAAGCATAAACCAACAATTTGTTCATGTCAATAGCACCTTTTCCTGAGTGACCAGCTATGTGAGAAGGATAATCATCAATAATTGTTGTTCCTGCATTTGCGGTGAATATTTCAATACCATTAGTAGTTCCACCTGTATTCGTGTTACCAATTACTCCGTTAGCAGAAACTTTAACTGAGGTACCAAACACTATTACCACATTTTTTTGAGAAGCTGCCA
The DNA here is from genome assembly GCA_947447825.1 of Chitinophagaceae bacterium. GTDB lineage: Bacteria > Bacteroidota > Bacteroidia > Chitinophagales > Chitinophagaceae > Parasediminibacterium. The sequence continues at coordinate 23,421 of CANFLL010000032.1, forward strand.
ATGTTCCATCAATTCCTTTCAATGTACCCTTAACTACATACAAATTATTTGCAGATGCTGTTGTGCTAGAATTTGTTGTTGAAGTTACTAATGCAGAATTAGATGGTTCAGCCGTGTTTGTAACGGTAACAGAATAACCACCTGCAATCCATACATTATTGGCAGATCCAGGAGAAGAAGTTGTTGCTGTTAAAGCAGTACCATTCCAAGTACTCCAAGTAGTTGTTCCACTATAATTACCTGTTCCAGTGCTAACAAAATCTCCAGAAGTTAATGAACTGATTGGGAATGCCATAGCTGTTACACTAGTTACTGCACTCCAAACACTTCCGTGTCTCACATAAACTGCGTAGTTATAGTTAGTAAAGTCTGACAAACTAGTAACGGTTACGCCAGCGCCAGTGCCCTTATAAACTACAAAACCGCCATTACCATCTGATGAAGAACCAAATGCTGCATTAGCAGTATAGGCACTTCCATTTCCTGTAGGGGCTACAATAGTTCCTGTAGAAGCAAGTACTAAAACTTCATCCCAATAATTAGACTGCGTTCCATTAAAGCTTGGGTTTGTCCATGCTAGCACACTCTGTCCGGATGCATTACTAGCTGAAAAAGCAGTTACAGGTTGCACGCCAGTTGTGGCACTTGTTGATGTGCCTGTTGCAGCCGAAGTGTATTGGCTACCACTGTATGCAAATACTTGATAATAATAAGTAGTTCCACTAGTAAGCCCAGTTACTTCTACATTACTACCAGTACCCGCAGCTACCAAATAGTAAGTGTTGCCACCATAAGAATAAGTGGTTGCACTACCCAAAGCAGCATTTGCACCAGTGTAGCTACTTGCAGCACCAGAAGGCACAATAGCAGCACTTGAAGTACTTGCAAAAACTAAGATGTTAGTGCTAACTGTTCCCCAAGTAATATTTTGTCTTGTATCTGAGTTATTAGCAACAGCTAAAGAAGTAGGAGTAGAAAGATTGGAAACTAATCCACTTAATGTAACCGTTTGGTTAGCGATACCTACAGATGAAATAGTTAATTTGTCACTGGTAAATGGACTATTAGACGCTAAAAGAGAAGCTTTTAAACGAACAAAAACCTGATTACCGCCAGAGATGCTACTGCTTATAACAGAAGATGCTGGAGTGAAAGTAAGTGAGCTTCCCCAATTTGTAGAACCATCTTTAGAAATTTCCCAGTTACTACTATTAGAAACAGTTACGGTAACTGGATTGCTGATTGCACCAGAGTTTACGTAAAAAGATTGCGAAGCAGAAGGTCCTGATGTACTTTGAACATAAGAAAAACCCGACATTGCTGTCAATGGTGTAATTGGTGCAGTTAGTGTATTAGAGGCAGTAACATTTACTATAGGCGTGGTCATTATATAGTAATTGTCAAAAATATTAGTGTTAGAAGAGGCTGTAACTTGATGAAAGCCGAAGCTCGTCATAGCACTTCCTGTATAGGTAGCATCAGCTGATGATGATGCCGTTGCAAGCATGGTAGCTATTGTTGGGTCGATAGTTGCTGTACCCACAACTCCAGATGTGATGTCCGCATGAGAAAGATAGTTACCAGCAGATAGTGTCCATATTTTAGTAAACGGATTGTAAGTCACTTTAACACTCACAAAATCTTGCGCTCCTGTTACGCTCGCTATTTGAGCTAAACTTGTAACAGAACTAGTTGTTAAACCAGAAGTATAATAACCCAACTGAATAGTATTGTAAGTAGTTCCTGGAATGATTGAAACAACATAGCCATTTCCAGTTGTAAAATTACTACTGGTTGCCGCCAATACCTGAGATATACGAGTTCCAGAGGAAAGTGGTGTTGTACTTTTTGCAGCCCTGATAGTACCATACCAAGTAACTAAGCCCGTATTATTGGCCAAAGTTGAAGTGAATGGAGAAACTACAGAAGAAGCATTTGTTGGAAAAGAAGCATAAACATAATCAACCGAAGGATTCCCCGCAACAGCTATTGCCGTTCCGTTTAATAAAATAGATGCACTTGTTCCTGTTGCAGAACCAGTGTATGTAACTGAGGGAGTTCCTCCTGCAGTAATAGTTGGTGTTGAAGTAGCAGTTCTTGTAAAATTATCAAAAAAGTAAACTGAGTTAACCACACCAGCACCAGAAGTGTAAGTACCACTGTTAGTGAGGCTTCCTGTTAGGTTAATTGTTCCAGAAGCAGTCATATCGAGTGTGCCTCCCGACTGAATTGTTATAGACGCTGCATTTAGCACACCACTTGCACCAAGGGTTATTTTGCCCCCACTTGCAATGGTTATTGCACCTATTGTATTTACAACTGATGCATTAATGGTAATAGCATTGCTAACCGTCACACTATTTCCGGCAGCAGGTAACGTTCCTACACCAGACGTTGACCAAGGAGTTGATCCCGAAGTGGTCGTATTCCAATCTCCAGTAGCAACAGTGGTACTCTGTGCCATTGCGCTCATCGCACCAACAGCAAAGAGAAAGATTAGGCTGAATATCTTGTACCAGCCATTCGTGTACTTGTTCTTTTTCATACTTGTTTTTTTGTTATAATCAATAATAGATTCAGGGGTAACGCCTACTTTATTGGACAAACTTTCGTTTGCCAAAACAGTAAGTTGTGTAGCGGGTGTAAAATTGTTAATCGTGTTCATCATTATTTAGCAAGCTTTTCAAGCAATCATTTCAATAAGCAAAGCGCATTAAAAAGGGGATTCCCCACCTATTGAATGTGTGAAATTATAGGGCTATTTTATTATTTAAAAAAAAATCTACGGCATCGTTACCGGTAACGATAGCATTTATTGTATTTGTTCTTCAACCCCTTTTTGACCCTTTTAAGTGTAATTTTTACACGTTTTTTCTAATGAGGTTTGATTTTAATAAGTGTTCATAAAATTTTCACTTTTAAGGTGCATTGATATGCGTCTCTACATCTATCAATTAATTTGTCCTTTTTTCGCTTCATACATTCCAAATATGTCTTCACATATACCAAATATGACTTCACATATACCAAATACGTCTTCACACATACCAAATATGTCTTCACACATACCAAATACGTCTTCACACATACCAAATACGTCTTCACATATACCAAATATGTCTTCACACATACCAAATACGTCTTCACATATACCAAATACGTCCTCACATATACCAAATATGTCTTCACATATACCAATGAAGAAATTTCTAAACCGTTTATTGTTCATCAGTTACTGATGTATTAACACTACAATTATCTTTAACGCCTTAATCTCAAAAAATTAGTTTTTATATGAGGAAATTGATAGCAGGTGTGGCGCTGTTCTGTAGTGTATGTTCTATTGCGCAGAAAAAGAACCCTATACCGGATTCTACCAAAACAAAGATGTCGAACACATTTGCCGACTTCGCAGCTATGATGGGCAAAAACTCTGATGGTCCAAAGCCTTATAAGGATGTGATTACCGACAAAGCCATCACTAAAAAAGGACTCTTCACGGTTCATAAAGTAGAAGAAAAATACTATTTCGAAATACCCGATACCCTTCTTAAAAGAGAGATATTGGCTGTAGTACGATTTGTAAAAGTGCCTACCGGAGCAGGTTATGGTGGGGAAATGGCTAACCAAAACACCCTCACTTTCGAGAAAGGACCTAACAACAATATCTTCCTTCGGGTAATCACTTTGGTAAATACTGCTGATAGCACCCAAACCATTTACCGAGCAGTGGCAAACAGCAATGTAAATGGTATTGCCATGTCATTCAATATTGCTGCAAAGGGAAAAGATAGTCTCAACCCAAGTTATGTTATAGATGTAACAGAACTTTTTAAGGGCGATAACCAACCGGTTAGCATTGGTAGCATGGCGAAAAAGAAGTTTAATTTTGGCGGATTAGCACCTGACAGGTCTTACATTAGCTCTATAAATACCTATCAAATTAATACCGAAATACGCTCCGTTAAAACCTTCAATTCCTTCGGTAGTGGTGGTTTCTCTTTGCCCGGCATGCCTTCGTCTTCCTCTTTACCCTCGGCTAATGCTTCTGGAGCGGTAACTTTGGAACTAAACACATCGTTGCTTTTATTGCCTAAAGTGCCTATGGCAAAAAGATTGGCAGATAAAAGGGTAGGCTATTTTACTGAAGAATACACCCAATATAGCGATGACCAACAACAAGTAGATACTAAAGAGTTTACTACCCGCTGGCGGATGGAACCTAAGGACAGCGACTATGAAAGATGGACTAAAGGTGAATTGGTAGAACCTAAAAAGCAGCTTATTTATTATATAGACCCTGCCACACCCAAACAATGGCGACCTTACCTAATAGCTGGCATCAACGACTGGCAGAAAGCTTTTGAAGAGGCTGGCTTTAAGAATGCCATCATAGGAAAAGAATGGCCGGAAGGTGACACGACTATGAGTTTGGAAGATGCTCGCTTCTCGGTTTTAAGATATTTTGCTTCTGATATAGAGAATGCTTATGGCCCTAATGTACACGACCCAAGAAGTGGTGAGATACTGGAAAGCCACATTGGCTGGTACCATAATGTGATGAAATTGGTGCATGATTGGTATATGATTCAAACGGCTGCCGTTGATAAAAGAGCTAGAAAGATGAAGTTTGATGAGTCGTTAATGGGCGATCTAATTCGGTTTGTATCATCACATGAAGTAGGTCATACCCTAGGATTGCGGCATAATATGGGTAGTAGTAGCCGCACGCCTGTAGAACTTTTACGCAACAAAGCTTGGGTAGAAGCGCATGGGCATACAGCTTCCATTATGGATTATGCACGTTTTAATTATGTGGCACAACCAGAAGATAGCATTGGAAAAGAAGGGTTGTATCCTCGCATTGGCGACTATGACCATTGGGCTATTAAGTGGGGTTATTCATACATAAAAGGAGCTACGGAAGAAGAGCAAAAGAAAGAAAGTAATAAGCTGATTATTGCTGCGCTGAAACAAAACCCTCGCAATTATTTTGGCACTTATGAATGGGGAAACATGTCTGACCCAAGAACACAGAGCGAAGACCTTGGAGACAACGCCATAAAAGCAAGCGAATACGGCATTAAAAACTTACAAAGAATACTGCCTAACCTGCCCACTTGGACAAAAGAAGAAGCTGACCTGAACGAAAATCTAACAAATATTTATGGTCAATTGGTTACGCAGTTCCGTAGATATGTAGGTCATGTGAGCAGAAATGTGGGTGGTATTTATGAAACATTTAAAAGCGTTGAACAGCCAGGAGCTGTGTATGAAATCACGCCAAAGGCAGTGCAAAAAGAGGCAGTTAGCTTTATTAATAAGCAAGTATTTACTACACCAAGATGGTTGATTGCAAAAGACATTTGGGACAGAATAAACAACCCAGTTGGCTTAGATCCTGTTGCTTCACTGCAAGAAAGTGCTTTAACTAGCCTGATTGCAGTGGACAGAATGGTACGGATGCAAACGTGCATAGAAAGATTTGGGGCAGAGAAAACGTACACTGCCATTGAATTGCTGAATGATGTTCAAGGAGGGTTATTCTCTGAACTAAGTACTCAAAAACCTATTGAATATTACAGGAGACTATTGGAGAAAAGCTTTGTAGATAAATTGGCGGCCATCGTGAACCCCGCACCAGGTTCTGCACCTACCATTAGCCTTTCAGGCATAATCATATCAATGGGCAATGATGCTAGCAGAAGCGATTTACCAGCAATAGCCCGAGGACAATTGCAACAATTGCGCAGCCAAATCATTGCTGCAATTCCACTTACTACTGACAAAATGAGTAAACTTCATTTGCAGGACTTGCAAGAGAAGATAAAAAGAACACTGAATCCGAAGTAAGTTGAGAGTCAGAAGTCGAAAGTTGAGAGTAGAAGTATTAAATAAAAAAAAGGGCATATAGAGTTATAATTCTATATGCCCTTCTTTATGCTGTAAAACATCAACAGTTGAAAACTTTCGACTCTTGACTATAGACTTTCAACTTTCTTAGAATTCACAGTTCTTTGGTGTTCTTGCAAAAGGAATCACATCGCGGATGTTTGTCATACCCGTTACAAAAAGCACCATTCTTTCAAAGCCCAATCCAAAGCCAGCATGTGGTACTGAGCCAAAACGACGAGTATCTAAGTACCAACTCATTTCTTCGAGCGGAATATGCATTTCGTTCATTCTCTTTTCTAGCTTGTCCAATCTTTCTTCCCGTTGGCTACCACCCACTATTTCGCCAATGCCCGGAGCCAATATATCCATTGCAGCAACGGTTTGTTTGCCTTCTTCGCAGTTATCGTTTAAGCGCATATAGAAAGCTTTTATTGCCGCAGGATAACCAGTCACAATTACTGGTTTCTTAAAATGTTTCTCTACCAAGTAACGTTCATGCTCGCTCTGCATATCTATTCCCCAAGCAACATCGTATTTAAACTTCTTCTTTTTATACGCAGGACTATCCAATAATATCTGGATGGCTTCGGTGTAAGTGATGCGTTCAAACTGGTTATCTACCACAAACTTCAGTTTCTCTATCAATCCAAATTCACTTCTTTCTGCCACAGGTTTAGACTTTTCTTCATCTGCCAAACGTGCATCCAAAAACTCAAGGTCTTCCATATTATGCTCCATCGCATAGCGGATAAGGTATTGAATAAACTCCTCAGCCAAGTTCATATTGTCTTCAATATCATTGAAAGCCATTTCTGGTTCTATCATCCAAAACTCTGCTAAGTGACGAGTAGTATTAGAATTCTCTGCCCTGAATGTTGGCCCAAAAGTATATATCTCACTAAAAGCCATTGCGCCTAGTTCGCCTTCCAATTGACCACTTACGGTAAGATTGGTGCTTTTACCAAAGAAATCTTCGGTGTAGTTTACAGAGCCATCTTCATTACGAGGAGGATTATCGAACGGAAGCGTAGTAACCCTAAACATTTCTCCTGCACCTTCGGCATCGCTAGAAGTAATGATGGGCGTATTTAGATAAACAAATCCCTTTTCATTAAAGAATTTATGAACTGCAAAAGCCAATGAATTACGCAAACGAAATACCGACCCAAAAGTATTGGTACGGAAGCGCAAGTGTGCCTTCTCCCTTAAAAATTCCAAGCTATGTTTCTTAGGTTGCAATGGATATTTCTCTGCATCACTATCACCCAATACCTCCAACGTCTTCGCTTTCACTTCCACCTTTTGTCCTTTGCCAAGGCTTGCCACCACTTCACCAATCACCTTTATAGACGCACCTGTAGTAAGGCGTTTCAAGGTTGCTTCATCTAGCAAACCTAATTCTACCACTACTTGCAGGTTATTATTGGTGCTTCCATCATTCAAAGCTATAAACTGGTTATTTCTAAAAGTACGTATCCAACCCATCACGGTTACTTCATGCCCCGTCTGTTCGCTGGCAAGTAATTCTTTAATCTTTACCCTTGTATTAAACATTATTTCTTTTTTAGCGGACGCAAATATAGTTGTAAGTAATAAGTCGTAAGTCAAAAGTCAAGAGTAACAAAAACTACTTCAATTACATCTTTCAACATCTTTTACCAACTTTCGACTCACGACTTTCGACTTTCAACTTGGCTTCTTTCCACTATTTTTGATTTATGATACGCAATGCTGAACATCGTGACCTGCCCATCATTTTAGAAATAATGAATGAAGCAATACAGAACACTACCGCCATTTATGATTATAAAAGCCGCTCGATGGAGTTTGTGGGAGCTTGGTTTGCCAATAAACAAGCTGATAATTTGCCGATAATTGTTTATGAACTAGAAGGAAAAGCAGTTGGTTATGGCACTTTTGGGGTATTCAGGGCTTGGGAAGCCTATAAATTCAGCGTAGAACATTCTATATATGTACACGTAGATCATCAGGGAAAAGGTATTGGCAAAACATTGTTGACCGCCCTTATTGAAGCTGCTAAAAAAGGTGGCTACCACACCATGATTGGTGGAATAGATGCCGCTAACCAAAAAAGCTGCGAGTTTCATGCAAAGTTTGGCTTTGTAGAAGCTGGAAGAATAAAAGATGCTGGCTACAAGTTTGACCGTTGGCTCGATTTAGTTTTTATGCAACTGATGCTATAAATTATTACCACAATACAGGCGTTTTACCAATCTGAATACGAAAGTAAAATACAGAAAATACTCACGTTTTTACAATGCCACTTTCATTTTTGGGCAAACCGCTCACCCGAGTCATGTCATGACTCAAGTGAGTCGTGACATGACTCACTTGAGCGGAAGATAAATTCAACTGAGTTATGAAGCCGCTTGCCTTAGTCGTGTCACGACTCAGGTGAGTCATGACACAACTCACCTGAGTCACTCCGTCACTCAGGTGAATTTATCTTCGACTCAAGTGAATCATTGGGTGTTTCGATTGAAAAAAATAAGGACTAGAAAGCTACAATGCCTTATGTGTAAAGGTTTCAGAGAATTTAAGTAGAGGAATAGCAATAGACATCACGTTTCTTAGTTTTAATTATGGAGGATATAAGAAAGGCAAAGAAGGAGCGTATAAAAGTGACTTTTACAAAACGCTAATTATTGTATCATAATTTCTACTTCTACTTCAACTTACGACTTTTGACTTTTGACTTTTGACTTTTTATTGCCACTTCCTTAGCTATCCCTGAAAATAATCTATTACTTTTATGACCATTGTCAGGTTCTGTCTCCACCCCCACTTTTACTTTTACCCCCTTTAAGTAATTAAAAAAGGGACTTATGACAAACAACGACATGACTAAGCCAGTGGATTTTCAACAACACGCAAAAGGTACTGGCTCATTACGCACACAACGTCCTGTATATACAGACTTTTTACCTCCTTGTAATAATGCTTGTCCCGCCGGTGAAAATATTCAGGCTTGGTTGGGGTTGGCACAGGAAGAACACTACGAAGACGCATGGCAAAAGTTGGTAGAAGAGAATCCATTGCCTGCCGTTCATGGTAGGGTTTGCTATCACCCATGTGAGTCTGCTTGCAATAGAACTGCCACGGACAGTCCCGTTAGTATTCATGCCATCGAACGGTATCTTGGTGATACAGCCTTGGATAAGAAGTGGAAGATTAATTTCAATCAATATAGATCTGGTAAAAAAGTTTTGATTATCGGAGGCGGCCCAAGTGGTTTGTCAGCTGCTTATCATCTTAGGCGTTCTGGTCATGAAGTAACCATTTTTGAAGCAGGACCAATGCTGGGTGGTATGCTTCATTTTGGTATTCCTGCCTATCGTTTGCCAAGACATATCCTAGATGCAGAAATTCAACGAATTGTAGATATGGGCATCAATGTAAAACTGAATTATAAAGTAGATGATATTGCCAAGGAAAAAGTAAATGGCGGATTTGATGCAGTCTTTATAGCTATAGGGGCTGGTCTAGCCAAGAAGATTGATATTCCGGGTCAGGCAGCTGTGAAGATGATGGATGCTGTTAGTTTTTTACGTGATGTTGAAACAGGAAATGCACCAAAACTTGGTAGAAAAGTGGCCATTTATGGTGGAGGCAATACCGCAATGGATGCCGCCCGTACTGCAAAAAGATTGGGTGCTGAAGCATTTATTATTTATAGAAGAGATAGGGAAAATATGCCTGCCCATGATTTTGAAGCCGAGGAGGCATTAACTGAAGGCGTGAAAATTAATTGGCTACGTACCATCAAGACAGTAGAAGAAAATGCTTTCCAAGTAGAAATAATGGAAATTGTTGATGGCAAACTAACAGCCACTGGCAAATATGAAACTCTTGAAGCTGATGCCTTAATCATGGCTCTTGGACAAGATACAGATACAAGCTTTGTACGGAAACTGGAGGGAATACAATTTAAGAATGATGGCACAGTAGAGATAGATCATACAATGATGACGGGACATAAAGGTGTTTTTGCCGGTGGCGATATGGTGCCAAGCGAAAGAACTGTAACAATTGCTGTGGGGCATGGTAAGAAAGCAGCTAGATATATTGATGGTTATTTGAAGGAAGTTGATTATATGAAAAGCGATAAACACCCAATAATTGGCGCTGACAAATTACATGTTTGGTATAAAACTATTGCTCCTCAAAGAGAGCAAGAAATGCTTGCGGCAGAAGAAAGGGCAAAGAATTTTGAGGAAGTATTGGGAGGATTAACTACTGAACAAGCATTATACGAAGCACAACGTTGTTTAAGCTGTGGAAACTGCTTTGAATGCGATGGATGCTATGGTTCATGCCCTGAAGATGCAGTCATAAAACTAGGTAAAGGCAATAGATATGAATACGATTATAACAAATGCACTGGCTGTGCAGTATGTTTTGAACAATGCCCTTGCCATGCAATAGAAATGGTTTCAGAAGAGTTAGTGGTTAGTTATAAGTTTTGAATTTTATTAAAAACTTACTACCATTACCAACTAACAATCACACGAACCACTAATCACTAACAACTAATCACTAAATTATGAAATTAATAAAAACAATTGATGGTAACGAGGCGGCAGCGTCTATTGCTTATCGTGTTAACGAGGTCTGCGCCATCTATCCTATCACACCTTCTTCCACAATGGCCGAATTGTGTGATGAGTGGAATGCTTTAGGCTTAAAAAATATATGGGGAAACATCCCCGATGTTATCCAAATGCAGAGCGAAGGTGGTGCTGCGGGTACTGTTCATGGTGCATTGCAAGCTGGTACAATGACAACTACCTTCACCGCCTCACAAGGTTTGATGTTGATGTTGCCCAATATGTATAAGATTGCTGGGGAGTTAACTTCTACTGTTTTCCATGTGGCGGCACGTTCATTAGCAGCACAAGGTCTTTCCATATTTGGCGATCATAGTGATGTAATGGCGGCAAGAATGACTGGCTTTGCATTGCTTTCTTCTAATAATGTACAAGAAGCCCACGATCTTGCTTTGATATTACAAGCTTCTACTTTAGAAGCAAGACTTCCCTTTATTCATTTCTTCGATGGTTTCAGAACTTCGCATGAGGTTAGTAAAATAAACATGTTGAGCGATGATGATGTTCGTTTTATGATTGATGATGAACTTATTATTGCTCATCGCCGTAGGGCTTTAAACCCTGACCATCCTTTTATCCGTGGTACTGCACAAAACCCGGATGTATATTTTCAAGCTAGGGAAACGGTGAATTTGTATTACGATAAAATTCCTTCCATCGTGCAAACTCAGATGGATAAGTTTGCAGGATTAACGGGTCGTCAGTATAAATTAGTTGAATATACAGGTGCGGAAGATGCAGATAGCGCAATAGTTATTATGGGTTCGGGGGCTGAGACTGCCAATGAAACAGCACTTGTATTAGCGGCTAAAGGCGAGAAGGTGGCAGTTATTAATGTAAGATTATATCGTCCTTTCCCATCTGAGCAATTGTTAGCAGCCTTGCCTGCTACCATTAAAAAGATTGCGGTTTTGGATAGAACCAAAGAACCTGGTGCCGATGGTGAGCCATTATATAAAGATGTAATGACCAGCCTTACCGAAGCCTATAGCGCAGGAAACTTAGAAACATTACCAAAGATTACTGGAGGTAGATATGGTTTATCTTCCAAAGAATTTACACCTGCAATGGTAAAAGCTGTGTTTGATGAATTAAAGAAAGATAAACCCAAGAATCATTTTACAATTGGAATCAATGATGATGTAAGTTTCACTAGTTTGGATTATGACCCCGACTATGAATTAGAACAAGAGGGAATGACTACTGCATTGTTTTATGGATTGGGGGCAGATGGAACTGTGTCTGCAAATAAGAACAGTATCAAGATTATTGGCGAGAATACTGATTTGTTTGCCCAAGGATATTTTGTTTACGATTCCAAAAAGTCTGGTTCGCAGACTGTTTCCCATCTTCGCTTTGGTAAATTGCCTGTGAAAGCACCTTATCTTATCAGTAAGGCAAACTTTATCGCTTGTCATGTTTTCAACTTTGTTCAAAAGATTAGTATTCTAGATAAGGCAAAACAAGGTGGCGTATTCTTATTGAACAGTCCTTACAGTAAAGATGAGGTTTGGAATCATCTACCTGCACCTGTTCAAAAAGATTTGATAGAAAAGAGATTAAAGTTCTATGTAATTGATGCTTCTGAAGTTGCAGAAAAAACTGGTATGGGTAACCGTACCAATACCATTATGCAAACTTGTTTCTTTGCATTGTCTGGTGTATTGCCACAGGCAGAATCAATTGAAAAGATTAAATATGCCATTAAAAAAACGTATTCTAAAAAGGGACAAGCAATTATCGATCTAAATTTTAATGCGGTCGACCAAGCCTTAAATCATTTACATGAAGTAACAGTTCCGGCAACGGTTAGTACAAAGACCGATTTTCCATTAACAGTTTCTTTAGATGCACCTGAATTTGTGCAATTGGTTACTGCCGAAATGATGAAAGGAAATGGCGATAATCTTCCCGTTAGTATGATGCCAAATGATGGTACGTATCCAAGTGGAACTACTCAATGGGAGAAGAGAAACGTATCAGATACGATTGCAATCTGGGATGCAGAAACTTGTATTCAATGTGGTAATTGCAGTTTCGTTTGTCCGCATAGTGTAATCCGTGCTAAGTTTTATAACCAAGATGTGTTGGCAAATGCGCCAGAAGGATTTCCATCTGCTAAAATTAGTGCCCGCGGTTTTCCTGAAACTAGATATACATTACAAGTTTATGCAGAAGACTGTACGGGTTGTACCTTGTGTGTAGATGCTTGTCCTGCTTTTAATTTGGCTGACAATACCAAGAAGGCAATTAATATGGGAGACAAAACGCCTATCCTCGAAAGAGAAAAAGAAAACATCAAGTTCTTCGAAAGCATCTCTTTCAATGATCGTTCTAAGGTCGATTTTTCATCTGTTCGCGGCACACAGTTCCTAGAACCCTTGTTTGAGTTCTCTGGTGCTTGTGCCGGTTGTGGCGAAACGCCTTATATCAAAATACTCACGCAGTTGTTTGGCGATAGATTGATGGTGGCAAATGCTACAGGTTGTTCTTCCATTTATGGCGGTAATCTGCCTACAACTCCTTGGACAAAAAACAAGGATGGAAAGGGACCGGCTTGGTCTAACTCTTTGTTTGAAGATAATGCCGAGTTTGGTTTGGGAATGCGTGTTGCTGCTGACAAACATCTTGCAGTAGCAAAAGATTTCTTAGAACAAATAAAACCAGAGGTAGGTGAAGAATTAATAAACGATATACTCCATGCACCTCAATTAACCGAGTCTCAATTAATGATTCAAAGGCTACGTGTAGAGAAATTAACCCACCGGTTGCAAGAATTAAATACCCCTCTTGCCAAACAACTATTATCTGTGGCCGAGCATCTGGTTCGCAGAACTGTATGGTTGATAGGTGGTGATGGATGGGCTTATGATATTGGTTCTTCTGGTTTAGATCATGTATTGGCAAGCGGAAGAAATGTAAATATATTGGTGTTGGATACGGAGGTTTATAGTAATACTGGCGGTCAATCATCCAAAGCTACGCCTACTGCCGCCACTGCTAAGTTTGCCTCAGCTGGTAAACGTGTGGGCAAGAAAGATTTGGCTTTACAAGCTATTTCTTATGGTAATGTATATGTAGCGCAAGTTTCAATGGGTGCCAATCCGCAGCAAACGCTGTTGGCTATGCGTGAAGCAGAGGCTTATGATGGTCCGTCTTTAATTCTAGCCTACAGTCATTGCATTGCGCATGGCATTGATATGACCAAAGGATTACATCAGCAAAACCTAGCAGTTAAAAGTGCTTATTGGCCATTGCTTCGTTATAATCCTGGTTTAAGAATGGCAAATAGCAATCCTTTTGTATTAGATTCTCCTCGCCCTACCATTTCTCTAAAGGATTATGCCTATAATGAATTAAGGTATAAGAACTTAGAAAAAGCCAATCCAACCGAGGCCGCTTATTTGATGCAGAAAGCCCAGGAATTAGTGGATTTAAGGTGGCAGACTTACGAAAACATGAATGGCTGGAAGGCAGAGGCATTTGCTCCAGTTATGTAGAACCTAACTTGCCCTATAAGGGTTTCAGACCCTTATAGGGTTTTAATCCATTACAGGGGTGTTTATAAAATAAAATATGAGAGATATAGAGAATAGGGAGGATATAATCCTTTTGGTGAATACGTTTTACGACGATGTAAAAGCGGATAAAACCATCGGAGACATTTTTAACAAGGTAGTTGCGGTAAATTGGGATGAACATCTACCCAAAATGTACGACTTCTGGGAAGGTATTTTATTGGGGGGAGGTGCTTTTAAAGGAAATCCGATGCAGGCTCATATTGCTTTAAGTAAACAAACAGAAATGGGTAAAGAACAATTTGATGCTTGGCAAACCATCTGGAATAAAACAATCGACTCACTATTTGAAGGTGATAAGGCTATTGAAGCAAAAACGAGGGCTAATAATATTGCGCAACTAATGTTATATAAAATTCAAACGGCATAATGATAAGTAGTAATAAGAAATCAATTTATCTTTAGCGTATAGAAACTTGACAAAAGAAGGGTCGTTATCTATATTTTATCTTTATCTGAAAAACAAGAAGGGCAGCAATCTGATTTAATGCTGCCCTTTTCTTTTATCAATAAGTAAACCTTTTTCGATTACTAATTATGCAAAAGTTAATCAACTAAAGGAACTTCAATACTTCAGCACCCATTGCTGCTGTACCTAAAATTTTGTCGGCAGGAGTTTTAGCATCTGCAATATCACGTGTACGGTATCCTTCTTTCAATACCTTATCAACAGCAGAGATAACTAGTTCAGACTCTTCTTTCATGCCAAAAGAAATATCCAACAACAATGCAGCAGATAAAATAGAAGCCAAAGGATTAGCTACTCCCATACCAGTAATATCGTGTGCAGAACCATGGATAGGTTCGTAAACACCAGTGCCATCACCAATTGAAGCAGAAGCCAACATTCCCATTGAACCCGCAATTTGAGAAGCTTCGTCCGTTAATATATCACCAAACAAGTTTGCAGTAACTACTACATCAAATTGTTTGGGGTCTTTAATCAACATCATCGCACAAGAATCTACAAACTGATGGGTTACAGTAACTTCAGGATATTCTAGTGCTACTTTTTGAACCACTTCACGCCATAACCTACTTGTTTCTAACACATTTGCCTTATCAACCGACATCAATTTTTTACCACGAGTCATTGCCGCTTCAAAAGCCCTACGTGCAATACGCTCCACTTCGAAACGACTGTATTCGGCAATATCATACGCTGTATCGCCATCGTTTTTACGTCCTTTTTCCCCAAAGTAGATATCGCCAGTCAATTCACGAAAGAAAAGGATGTCTGCACCCTTTAGGATTTCGGGCTTAATGCTAGAAGCTGATAATAACTCATCAAATAATTTGATAGGTCGAAGGTTGGCATATAAACCAAGTTCCTTTCGCATCTTCAACAACCCTTGCTCTGGACGAACCTTTGCACTTGGATCATTATCATATTTTGGATGACCAACCGCACCGAACAACACGGCATCAGAAGCTTTCATTTTAGCTAATGTTTCATCTGGCAAAGGATTGCCAGTAGCCTCAATAGCCACGTGACCAATAAGCGCCTCATCATAAGTAAACTCATGACCAAACTTGGCTGCTATCTTATCCAATACTAGTTTACCTACAGCGGTAACTTCTTGTCCTATTCCATCTCCTGGAACAATTAGAATGTTTTTTTTCATTTTTTTACTTTAGGGAAAGAGGAAAGGAGGATAAGAGGGAAAGAGTTTTGTGGAGAGTTGAGAAATTTAGGATATTTCTTACCCTATTTCCCTCCTTGCCTAAATCCTCTTTCCCTCTCTTCTATGCTTAATTCTCTTTCAATTTTTGAATTATTACGTATAAAATTTTATCAATCTCCGTGCATAAACCAATTGTTTCTCTGTAAGGAGACTCAATGATGTATTTCAGTTGAAAAGAAATCTCTACCTGTGTTTGAAGTTCATACAAAGAACCTACAGAAATATGAAGGAATCTAATATAATCTCCTGTAGAGTGCCTCCCGTATCCTTCGGCAATGTTGCTAGGTATAGAAACTGCACTTCTTCTCATTTGACTTGATAATCCAAACAGTTCCTCTCTAGGATATATCTGCGTTACCAAGTATATTTTCTTTACTAATTCTATGGATTTCTGCCAAACGATTAAATCTCGATAACTTTTTATCAGTGACATACTCTCTTTTTATTTGATAAATCCAATCCCTTGCCTCACTCTTATCCTATCTCCTCATATCCTACTTGCCTATCTATATCGTATTCAGCATCTTCTCGGTAGCTTTAATTGCAGCAACCGTTTGATCGCTATCCAATCCCCTAGTCTTAAATTCTTTTCCTTTATAAAGCCAAGTAATAATTGTTTCGCACAATGCATCAGACTTACCACCGGGAGGAATGCGAACTGTATAATCTGTCAATAATGGCAACTCTACTTTCTTTTGCTTATAAATCTTCTTTAGGGCATTTACAAAAGCATCATACTGACCATCGCCCTGCGCATGTTCCTCAAACTTTTCGCCATCTATAACTATTTCTAAGGTAACAGAAGGATTAAGATTCTTAGAATGTGTCAAAACATAATTGGTAATCTGAACCTTTGCCTCAATAGAGTTGCTGTCTAATACATCAGAAATTATATAAGGCAAATCAGCTTGGGTAACCATTTCTTTTCTGTCACCCAATTCAATGATTCGTTGGGTAACTTTCTTTAGGTCAGCATCACTAAGCTTGATGCCCAATTGTTGTAGGTTGTTCTCTATATTGGCCTTGCCACTTGTTTTACCAAGCGCATATTTGCGTTGACGACCAAAACGCTCGGGCATCAAATCATTATAATAAAGGTTATTTTTCTTATCACCGTCAGCATGAATACCCGCAGTTTGTGTAAATACATTCTCACCAACAACAGGCTTATTCGCAGAAATCCTAAAGCCAGAGAAAGTCTCTACCAACTTACTTACAGTGTATAATGACTTTTCTACAACGCTTGTTTTTACTTGAGGTAGGTAGTCGTTCATCACCGCAACTGCACTTGCCAATGGAGCATTTCCTGCTCTTTCACCCATTCCGTTAATGGTTAGGTGTAAGCCTTTTGCACCTGCTTTCACGGCTTCCAATACATTGGCGGTACTTAAATCGTAGTCGTTATGCGCATGAAAGTCGAAATGTAATTGCGGGTAACGGGCAACCAGTTCGGAGATATAAGTAAATGTTTCAGAAGGAATCAGTATGCCCAAAGTATCTGGCAACAGAACGCGTTTGATGGGTTGCGTAGCCAAGAAATCTATGTATTGCAACACATATTCCTTAGAGTTACGCATACCATTACTCCAATCTTCAAGGTATATATTGCAGTCAATTCCCTTTTCGTTTGCAAGGGCAATTACCATGGCTACATCAGCGAAGTGTTCTTCCGGTTTCTTTTTAAGTTGATGGGTAAGATGGTTTAAAGAGCCTTTGGTAAGTAGGTTCATCACTTTAGCACCAGATTCTACCATCCATTTTACAGAAGTTTCTCCATCCACAAATGTCAATACTTCTATCTTATCAAGAAATCCGTTTTCGGCAGCCCAAGCTGTAATCTTTTTTACGGCCTGAAACTCCCCTTCCGAAACACGTGCAGAAGCAATCTCAATCCTATCAACCTTCACTTCGTTTAATAATAACTGTGCGATGGTCAATTTCTCTGATGCAGAAAAAGATACTCCACTCATCTGTTCACCATCCCTCAGGGTGGTGTCCATTATTTCTATGTGACGTTGTTTGTTCTTCAATTATGATTAAATTGATTTGAATGATTGAATGATTGAGAAAGTTATACGTTGTAAGTAGTACGTTTTACGTAAAACGTACTACTTACAACGTATAACTCTTAAACCGCTTTCGCTTCCGCAAACGTAAGAATCTCTTCTTTCATGGCTTGTAGATAATCAATATCATCAA
>CANFLL010000033.1 GCA_947447825.1 Chitinophagaceae bacterium
AATCATTAATGATCTCCGCTAGATATCAAGGGTATCTAAATTCAATCATTAATGTTCTACGTCAGATACCAACCGATGTAATTTTAAGTTACTACTCAGGTATATTAATGGTTTTGCTATCATTTCACCACTATGAAACAATAAAAAAAAGGAGATTATTTCAAAAATACAAAGTACAGTTTGCCTCATAAAACAGTGTTATTTACAAGACATACAAATAAAATTTTTCTGCATAAACCCTTATCAAAAATTATTGCATGTAAAGAAACTATTGTAGGTTTACGCCCCATTCTAACAACAAATGCGTGTATGAAATCACTTATACTTTTTTGCTTACTTTTCCCTTTATTTGTTTTTGCACAATCGCCTGACAACATTTTCTTACCTAATATTCATACTGTAAAACTTTTTAAGGCTAACCAACAATTAAGTATTCCCCTTATTTCTCTGAATTCGGGCGAACAACTAGAACTTCATTTTGATGATCTTGATGACAACATAAAAAACTATTATTACACATTTGTTTTGTGCAATGCCGATTGGCAACCTGCCAACCTTAGTGGATTCGATTACATTAAAGGATTTCAGCAACAACGCATAGGCGATTATCAGGTTTCATCCATATCTCAAGTTAAATATATTCACTACCAAACTCTTTTTCCAACTGATCAATGTGTGCCAAGCAAGAGTGGCAACTATTTACTTAAAGTATTTTTAGATAGTGACACATCTAAAGTTGCTTTTACTAAAAGATTTTTTATAGTGAATAACAAAGTAGGTATCTCTGGAAGAATATTGCAGCCTTATGATAACTCATTGGCTTTAACGCACCAAAAATTGCAGTTCACAATTGATGTGGGACAATTAAATGTACCCAATCCTGTTCAACAAGTTAAAGTGGTGGCAGTACAGAATTTTAAATGGGATGAAGGAAGATATAACCTGCAACCAGCTTTTATTAGAGGCAACTACATTGAATATGACGGTGAAAGAGACTGCATTTTTGAAGCATCCAAGGAGTATAGATTTCTCGATTTAACAAGTTTTAGATTTTATAGTTATTGGGTAGATAAGATAAATAAAGACATTCTACCCAATTTGGTTTATTTAAAAGTGGATGGCAACAGACTAAAACAGCAATATGCGTTCTATGTAAACTACTATGGTTGGTTGAATATAGGGTCTACAGAAGTGCCAAATGGATGGTGGCAAACGGATTATGCGAATGTGCTTTTTAGTTATTATCCAACAGATGGAAAACCCCTTTCAGGAAAAAATATATACTTAACAGGAGAATTAACACAGAATCATTTTGATGATAGTAGCAAGATGAAATTTAATCCTTACAGAGGTGTTTACGAAAAAACATTATTACTAAAACAAGGTATATATAGCTATAATTATACTACTAAAGAAAAAAACAATCCTGATGCTCCCTCTAGTTTTGCTTCAACGGAAGGCAACTATTGGGAAACGGACAACGACTATGAAGTTTTAGTATATTATCATTCTTATAGCAGCAGAAGCGATGAACTTGTTGGATTTGCATCCCTGAACTCTAAAACAGCATTTGGAGGAAATTAGGGAGTTATTATTTAATGCTGCTTATCAAGAGAAAATCTAGGGGGTGTTCAATTTTTTGTTTACACTGAGGAATTCCTAAGAAATCAAACATAGCATACAAAATAGCTGAAACTATTCAACAACATCAAACCACACAGGGCTTTTATCATCCGCATCACCATTATAGTTAATAAACAACTCCTCCCCTACTTCAATTGGCTTAACTGTTTTAACAGACATTGTGCCTTCATCAAAATCCATTTCATATTCGCAATTCGAGTCAAAACTGTGGTTGTACATGGAGATATAACCTAATCCTATGGCGGCTGCATCTTCTTCTGGCCCCCATTCAAAAATGTAATAGTACAATTTTGTGGCTTCCACAATGGTTCTTTCTTCCTTGGATAAGGGAAGAACAGGCGATATTTCTACAATTGTTCCTGACTCGAAAGCCCTTGTTGTAAACACGCCCAGGCCACCTTCGCCTCCCTTGGTTGATGGTGCAATTACTAAGTCTGGTAAAATCATTTTGTTAGCATTTTTACAATTCTAATCCTTTATAGTCATTATCCCAAATTCATTTCAAATAATTCATTCCAACTTTTTATCTTCACGGCCTTAAATAAATAAGTTAAATCATATAGCGATTATGTCATACCCTTATCAAATTACTTCTTTCGAAGCATATAAAGAAGCTTATCAAAAAAGCATTAATAACCCAGAAGAATTTTGGAGTGAAATAGCTGAAAATTTTACATGGAAGAAAAAGTGGGATTCAGTTCTTGATTGGAACTTTACCGAACCAAGTATTAAATGGTTTAGTGGTGCTCAATTGAACATTACAGAAAACTGTTTAGACAGGCACATTAAAGACAATGGAAACGCTCCTGCATTAATTTGGGAACCTAATGACCCTAGCGAAAAAAATCGCTTACTTACCTACAGTAAGCTTTTAGAAAGGGTATGCCAGTTTGGGCAAGTGCTTAAAAACAATGGTGTTAAAAAAGGTGACCGAGTGTGTATTTATATGGGAATGATACCCGAACTTGCCGTTGCAACCTTGGCCTGCGCTAGAATTGGGGCAATACACTCCGTAATTTTTGGTGGTTTTTCGGCTCAAAGCATTGCCGACAGACTGTATGATGCCCAAGCAGAATTTATTGTTACCTGTGATGGGGCTTTTCGTGGTGCAAAAGATATTCCTTTAAAAAGTGTTATTGATGATGCCTTGATAGGAAACCGTACAGTAAAAAAAGTAATTGTAGTTACTAGAACCAGAACGCCAATAAGCATGCTTAAAGGCCGAGATGTTTGGTATGAAGATGAAATGAAACATGTAGAAGAGCAGGGCATTCATTTCATTGAAGCTGAGCCAATGGAAGCAGAAGATCCATTGTTTATTCTATACACTTCTGGTAGTACTGGCAAGCCAAAGGGCGTTGTTCATGCTTGTGGAGGCTATATGGTTTATACAAACTATTCTTTTATTAATGTATTTCAATATAAAAAATCTCAAATACATTTCTGCACGGCTGATATTGGTTGGATTACTGGTCACTCCTACATTCTTTATGGACCTTTAAGTGCTGGAGCAACTACATTGATATTTGAAGGTGTACCTACTTATCCAGACGCTGGAAGATTTTGGGATATTGTTGACAAATACAAAGTAAACATACTATATACTGCTCCAACAGCTATTCGTAGTTTGATGGGCTTTGGCTTAGGGCCATTGCAAGACAAAGATTTATCTTCATTAAAAGTTCTAGGAACGGTGGGCGAACCTATTAACGAAGAAGCTTGGCATTGGTATGATGAGCATGTTGGTAAAAAGCAATGCCCAATTGTAGATACTTGGTGGCAAACAGAAACTGGTGGTATTTTAATCAGCAATTTGGCAGGCATTACACCATCAAAACCAAGCTGGGCAACATTGCCATTACCAGGTGTGCAAATGCTTTTGGTTGATGAAAAAGGACAAGAAGTTTTGGATGATGGAAGTGAAAGTGTAAGTGGTAATCTTTGCATAAAAGCACCTTGGCCTTCTACTATTCGTACCACTTATGGAGATCATGAACGTTGCAGAACTAACTATTTTGCTACTTATCCTAATTTATATTTTACAGGAGATGGGGCAATGCGTAGCCCAGAAGGATATTACAGAATTACAGGCCGTGTGGATGATGTGTTAAACGTTAGTGGTCACAGAATTGGTACTGCTGAAGTGGAAAATGCGATTAACATGCACGCAGACGTTGTGGAAAGTGCGGTGGTTGGTTATCCGCACGACGTGAAAGGACAAGGTATTTATGCTTATGTAATATTGGGTCATATTCATGGAGATGAAACACTTTCTAGAAAAGATATTTTGCAAACAGTTACCCGTATAATCGGCCCGATTGCAAAACCTGATAAGATTCAATTTGTTAGTGGCTTGCCTAAAACTAGAAGTGGTAAGATTATGCGCAGAATATTGAGAAAAATTGCCGAAGGAGAAACTGAAAACTTGGGCGATACTTCTACGCTATTAGATCCAGGTGTTGTAGAAGAAATTAAGAAAGGAAAATTGTAATGCTATAATAAATTAGATTGGCTATTATTTAATAAGAAAAGGCTTCACAAAATTGTGAAGCCTTTTACTTTTGTTGTAGTATTTCATAACTAACTATGTTTCCTTAGATCGGGCATATAGTAGACAAAAAACCTAAACGTATGATTTTGATCGTAATGATAACCATCTGCTTTTTCTTGATCAAGAAGCATATAACCTAAATCGAAACTTAATCTTTTATTTATTGTTTCTTTTATTCCAACAAAAAATCTATTCTGATCAAAAACATTGTATATAATTTCCTTTCCGGTTTGCACACATAATTCATCAGAAATTACCAATGATGGATAATGCGGGTTCTTTACAATAGGAATAGTGAAGCTGGCTAGATAACGAACCCTATCAGAAAATTTATTGGTATGGGTACTTGTGTCTGCAGCGATTTTTTCTTGCCAACGCTGTTCATTTCGAATCCGGTGCAACATAGTAACATTACCAATTTTAGAAACTATTTGTGTTTGCTCGTAAATACGGTTTTCGTTTGAATAGGTATGCCAGCCTAAAGTGGTAGGTGCTAGCCACATGTGGGCATAGCCAATTGTAAAAGTGATATTATCTTTTAGCCAATAGTTTGCCCCAGTACGAACAAAATAGAAATTAGGAGTTGCGAATAATTGATTAGCTCTGTAATGCAAATCGGCAACAATACCCCATTTAGATGTAAAACGTTCTGTACTATTTAAGCTTATCCACGATTGTGTTTGATTATTGACAACTCTATGGGTAATTTGAGCCGTTAAGCTATTGGCAATAAACAAAATTATCAATAATATCGGGGCATGATATTTCAGCAAATGAAAATTGGGATGTTTCATTAAGGGAGTTTTAAAAAAGAAAAGAATAAGTAAACTGAATTATTTTTTGGCAAATAAGACTTTTATGTCTTTTACGGATTCCTTCCGTAATATCAACATGGGGATAACAACTCCCACAGATAGGCTAATTAAAATGAACACTACTTTTAGCCCATAATTAACTGTTTCTAATAAAGTTGTATTAAAAGTAGGCGACTTTGGGTTGCCAGTTAGGGTAATTAAACCAAGAATCATTCTATAGGCAAGAATACCTGGAATCATCGGAATTACCGCAGGAATATAGAATATTAAGGGTGGTGTATGTTTATAGTGGGCAGCAGGAATGCTTAGAAACCCAATTGCCACAGCTCCTGCCAAGGAAGCAAATGCGATATTGAAAGTGTAATGAAGCAAAGTAAACTTAATTAAAACACCAATGCCTCCAAACAAAAAAATGTGAAAGAAACTACGAACTGGAACATTAAACAAGGCAGCGAAACCTAAAGCAGCAATACCTCCCCAGAATGATTTATAGAGTAAAATAAATATCCAATCCATGTATTAAAATTGATAAATTAAAGCAGAAGTAAGTATTCCCAATGCAATTGAGAATGAAATTAAAAAACCAACAAAGCCTCTAGTAACACCGTTTTGAACATTACCATCAAGGATGTCAGAAAATGAATTAATTAATGGAACCCCTGGAATAAGAAATAATACAGAAGTTACATAAGCATGGTTTTGACTATCACTAAGCCCCAGTTTTGATGACGAACCTGCAATTAATGAAGCAACAAAAGCAGCAAAGTAAACTGCCATATAAGGATTAAACTTAGCTTTCAATGATTCTTGTCTGACGTACAATCCAACTGCAGAAGCGACAAAAGTAAATGCAAGATCTAGAGGTTTGCCATCAGCTAAAGAACAAAACCCAGCCCCAGCCAATCCCACTAATGTTAGCACTTGCGATCTTGGGTAATGAGGTAATTCTTCAAGTCTTTTTAGCTCCTCTCTTATTTTAGGTATTGTCCATTGATCGGCAACCAAACTCCAACTCATTTTGCTTATTCCAGAAATGGTTTTAAAATTAATAACATGATGCGGGGTTACCCTAACCGAAGTAAAAATTGAAGAGCCATTGTCATCAAGCATTGTGAGCATGATTGATCGCTGTGTTATATGTTGTTCAACGCTATGACCAAAAGCTTCCGAAATTCGGTTAACAGTATTACGTACCCTCCCAGTATTTGCACCAGCACTCATTAGCATTGTTCCAACTTTAAGTAGAACATCAGCCAATTCTCTCATTTCTTCTATAGTAGCTGTATAACCTAATTCATTCATAAGTGATTTTATATGTGCAAATTTGCTCAATAATTAGCAAACCAATCCATCAAATAAATGATTTGATATAAAAAAAGAAAAAAACTTTATTAAGTATTAATCCTATTAAATAGCATATCATTTCAAGTAAAAAAACAAAAGGGAACAAGTAATAACCTGCTCCCTTTTACCATATAAAAATTAAATATGCTCTGGCTCTAATGCCCAATGTTCAGGAGAACGCCACAAAGCAGAAAGAAGTAATTCTCTCATAAAATAGAACTCTTTCGGAAGTTTATCATACAATTTAGCGAAGAGTTCTTCGTGAGATAACAGCTCTTGTTTCCAAGGTTCACGATCGATTGTCATAATTTTAGCAAAGTCTTCTTTAGTGAAGTCTTCAATGCCTGTCCAATCCATATCTTCATAGCGAGGCATCCAACCAATAGGACTTTCAACAGCACTTGCACCACCATGAACACGTTGAACTATCCATTTCAACACCCTCATATTTTCGCCAAAACCTGGCCATAGGAATTTACCATTTTCGTCTTTTCTAAACCAGTTGACACTAAAAATACGTGGAGCATTACCAAGAGTACGACCAAATTGTAACCAATGGTTCACATAATCACCCATGTGATAACCCATGAAAGGCAACATAGCAAATGGATCACGACGAACTTTTCCGATTTCACCAAAAGCAGCAGCAGTCATTTCACTACCCATTGTTGCGGCTGTATAAACACCAAAGTTCCAGTTAAAAGATTGACAAACTAATGGCACAGCAGTACTTCTTCTACCTCCAAACACAAATGCTTCAATAGGAACACCTTGAGGACTATCCCAATCACTATCAATGGCAGGATTTTGATAAGCTGGTGCAGTAAATCTAGAGTTAGCGTGTGCAGCTGGTTGACCGCTTTTTGGATCATGAGGTAATCCTTTCCAGTTTGTTAACCCTTCTGGTACTTCTTTAGTCATTCCTTCCCACCATACATCGCCGTCTGTAGTGATGGCAACATTGGTAAAGATGGTGTTTTCTTTGATGCTTTCCATAGCATTAGGATTGGTTTTGTAGTTTGTTCCTGGTGCTACACCAAAATAACCTGCTTCGGGGTTGATGGCAAAAAGGCGACCATCTTCTCCTTTGTGAATCCACGCAATATCATCCCCCACAGTGGTCACCTTCCAGTCATCTACCCCTTTTGCAGGAATCATCATAGAAAAATTAGTTTTTCCGCAAGCACTAGGGAAAGCAGCAGCTACATAAGTTTTTTGTTTTTCTGGAGATTCTACCCCTAAAATCAACATGTGTTCAGCTAACCAACCTTCTTCTCTTCCTAAAACAGAAGCTATTCTCAATGCAAAACATTTCTTACCCATTAACGCATTTCCACCATATCCACTACCATAAGATATGATTAATCTTTCTTCAGGAAAATGAGAAATATATTTCACAGTTGGGTTATTAGGCCATTTAACGTCTGGTTGATTACCAACAACTGGTGCACCAACAGTATGAATACATTTCACAAATTCACCTTTTTTCAAGTAAGGATAAATTGGTGTACCCATTCTTGTCATTATATGCATGTTAACTACAACATATTCAGAATCGGTCAATTGAACCCCATATCTAGCATAAGGAGATCCTACTGGCCCCATGCAGAAAGGAATAACATAGAGAGTACGTCCTTCCATTGAACCTTCCATCAAGTTGTTCAATAAAGATTTCATTTCTTTTGGGTCCATCCAATTGTTTGTGGGACCAGCATCTTCCTTACGGCGACTACAAATGAATGTTTTGTCTTCAACTCTTGCAACATCGCTAGGGTCACTAAAACACGCAAAACTATTTGG
Organism: Chitinophagaceae bacterium; assembly: GCA_947447825.1. Classification (GTDB taxonomy): domain Bacteria; phylum Bacteroidota; class Bacteroidia; order Chitinophagales; family Chitinophagaceae; genus Parasediminibacterium. Next base: position 8,155 of record CANFLL010000033.1, read on the forward strand.
ACGCTTTTCTTCATTCAGCTTAATGAATGTTCCTTTTTTAACAAGCAATCGGCAGAGGCCGTCATATTCTTCTTTACTACCATCGCACCATTTCACAAAATCAGCACCACAATGGCTAGCAATGCTATTTACCCAACTCTCTAGTTCAGCTTTTGCTGGAGAAGTTTCGTGAAATGGAAATTTTACTTCCTTAGTCATAATCATCAATTTAATTGTTAATTAATTGTTTTTAATGTCAATTTTTGCTCTTTTATTATGGGTGCAAATTGCTAAGGAAAACGTTAACGTAAGCTGACTTACATCAGCAGGGTTTTTTATTTTAAATGATAAAAATCATATTTAGACGGATGAATAAGTAAATGGCTAAAAAAAATAAAAGATTCATTCTAGTACCCTTTTTAAAAGGATAATTACCTGAAAGAAGAAGTAGAAAATACTGTATTTGATTTAAAAATGAAATCAGCAAAAAACATTCGATTTATAAGGTACTAACTAACAATAACAGCCTCCTTTTCTTGATAAGATACCCAGTAAGAAACGATGATGCAGCTTATAAATGGAGAAGTATAGAAGAGATACAAATATGGAACATCAATAAATGTATAAAATATCACTAATGATATCTTCAATGCTGCCAAAGCAATATTATGGAGGTTGGTATTTTTCTTATAGTTAGCCCAAGCGCAGAAAAGCACAAACACCATCGGTACAACAAATGAAAGGGTGATTAAAAGGTAATGTTGCATGGCAATACGAGTGGGTCCAAAGAACTTGGCAAAGCCTAGGCTGATGTAAAACACATGTGGACCATCGTGCCATACCCTCGCTGCGAAATCAATATAAGCCCCAGGTAAACTAATGAAGTCCTTAATAATTCCCCAACCAAAAGGAAGTAATACTAGTACAAGAAAGCATACAATACCACTTATTTTAAGGTGAATCCACTGCTTCTTTTTACCTTGTACATACAATAGCACTAACATAGCGGGCAACCAACCCACCAACGCATATCTACTCAATAAACATAAACTAGCCGCAATACCAATCAACAAATAGTTTTCGGTTAACAATGCCAATGTAAGCCACACGTAATTAATGATGACCACTCCTTCTTCTGTGTAGGGAATAAGACCAGCGGAATCGTTGGTAAATAACCACCAGAATAGCATAAAAATAGAAAGCTTATATGTAAGGGAGAGGCGTTTACTAGCAAAAGGATTCCATAATAGGATGGCAAGCGAAAATGCTAAGAACAGCGCCATTATTGTCATCCATCGAATATCTATATGAAGCCATTCTGCAGCAGTAAAAGGCAACCACATGGCAGGCAAATAAATGGGTTTTATGCCCTGCCATATATTGGGGATAATATCATAAACCTTCGACCAATGCCCTGCCACAAAACGTTGGCTCATTACTTTAATAATGGGAAGCATATCAGAATCGTGAAAATCGAGCGGGGCATCTTCCATGAAGCGCATTCCAAAATGACACATCATAACTCCCATTATTGCTATTGCAGAAAACTTGTATCCATTGAAGGTATCAGTGAAGAAAGACTTCTTGGGTAATCGAAGCTTTGCTTGGGGGAAAAATAGGATGACAATTGCTATCGCCAATCCACTAATAAAATATAGTACACTTGCCAAGGCTGCAAAATCGCTGTTGGCTAATAGGTAGGTAGCACTCAGTATCTCAATAAAAAAAGCAGCAGTAAGAATCCTCTTTTGTAACAATTTTTTCTAAATATTTCGTGGTTGAAAAATACATTCGAGGCAAGAGCCAAAAGCCGAGAGTCGAAAGTCGTAAGTCGAAAGTTTAAAGTCGATAGTCGTAATTAGATCAGCAAAACTTTCGGGTTACGGCTTTCAACTCCCGACTCTCGACTTTCAACTTACCTTCTACTTGCAATCAACAAGTTTAAGTCCGTGTACTTCATATCGAACTTCTGACTGATGTATAAATCTGTCAAAGCCCCTTTAAACATATATATCCCCTCTCTAAGGTTTACGTTTTGCCAAATCATCTCTTCTAGTCCTCCTGCATCGCTAATGGTAAGCAATAGTGGCATTAGCACATTACTTATTGCTTGGCTAGCCGTACGGGCAAAGCCACTCGGAATATTCGGTACGCAATAATGAATCACATTATGTTTTAAAAAAGTCGGGTTTTCGTGACTTGTTAGATGGCTTGTTTCAAAACAACCTCCCCTATCTATTGCCACATCCAGAATAATACTTCCTGGGCGCATGGCCGCCACCATCTCTTCAGTAACAACAACAGGAGCTCTACCATATTCATTACTCAAAGCACCAATAGCCACCTCGCAAGTCTTCAATTGTTTTGCTAAGATGCGTGGCTCCAAAACGCTTGTCCACACACGTTGTCCTAACTTATTTTGAAGTTCCTTCAGTTTGTACACATTATTATCAAAAACCTTCACCGATGCACCCAATGCCAAGGCATTTCTGGTGGCCGTTTCCCCCACAATGCCTGCACCAACTATTACTACTTTGGTAGGTGGAATACCGCTAATGCTACCAAGCAATACTCCCTTTCCTTTGTTGAAGCTGCTTAGGTATTGACCAGCTATAAGCATCAAGGCACTGCCAGCAATCTCGCTCATGCTACTTACAATGGGATAACTACCGTTATCGTCCTTTAAGTTTTCGAAGCTTAGTCCGGTGATTCTTTTTTCTATCAGCTTCTGAATGATACAAGCCTTTAAAGCAGAATGGTGTATGGGCGATATGATGGTTTGATTCATCTGTAGCAACTCCATGTCCTCTTCTACTACGGGTGCACTCTTTAAAAGCAAGGGGGCTTTATACACCTCTGCTTTGTCGTGAACGATGGTAGCGCCTGCTTCGGAATAATCCCTGTCGCTGTAGTGACTACCCAATCCGGCATTGTGCTCTACCATAACACTATGCCCATTGCTAACCAATACACCTACAGCTTCTGGCGATAAGGATATACGGTTTTCCTGAAAAGCAAACTCTTTAGGAATACCAATTTCCAGTTGCGCCCCTTGCGGTTTGATGTCCAATGTTTCTTCTAATGTTTCGTAACTAAACGAGGTAGTGATAAGCGGTTTACTTGTAGCCATTGCCGTATTAATTACTTTTTTTAGCGTAGTTGAGAGGGCTAAAATTACTTATTTATCCTCTCTTATCAAACAATAAATTTTTATAGACTATTAAACGGTGGTGGTAAGCCTCCTTGTTATGGCATCAATAGCAACAATACTAATTTTAAAAGTGTCTTGTTCCAGCAGACCTTCTGCTTTTTCTGGCCATTCTATCAGGCATAAATCTGCACTATAAAGCGCGTCTTCCACGCCGGTATTGATGGCATCATTTTCGTCTTTTAGCCTATACCAGTCCGTATGGCAAATAGTACCCACTTTGTTACTTTTATATTCGTTCATGATGGCATAAGTAGGGCTACTCACCACATCTTCCACAGCTAGTAGTGCGCAAATGGAATGTATCAGCGTTGTTTTACCGCTTCCCATCTCGGCATAAAAAGCCCATATCTTGTATTGTTTACCTTCTTCCCATAACTGTTTGGCAACAGCATCTATTTCGGGCAGTGTGTAGGTTATTTCCATTGGGCGAAGATAAGAAATGGCATTGTTGAAGGACGGGAGGATTTGAAATACTGACTAAATGATTGGAATGAAAGAAATGATTGATAAGGTTGACTTTGATTTTTTGCCTATTCTAAAATCCAATAAACTTACTTCTTCAGGTTAGGCAATCCTGTCTTTGCTAAAATCTCATTTGCCCTTTTCATCTTTTCAGGAAATAAGTCTTTCCCTCTAAATTTTTCCAAACGCTTGTCAAGGACAATAATAGGCATTTTTGACTTGTTTAATTTCTCTATGGTTTGTTCTACTGTCATATACTTCATTGATTTTGTTTTTTTGCTAATAAAAATGCTTCATAATCTTCTCCTACTATAAATTCTTCCCACTGTTCTTCTTTGTTGTACCCCTAAACTATGAAATCTATCTTGATTTCTGCTAAGTTATTAGTAATACCCATTCTATACAGCCTCGTTCTTACATTAGTACTTCCAGTTTAGGTATAGGCTTAATCATCAGTTAATTTAATATATAATAGATCTAACTTATACTCCTTACCTCTTAAATCTTTAACAGTAATGTCATCTAATGTTATAGAATAGCCTATTTTTAAAAAGGATAAACCTTTTGGAAACTGCTCCTCTAAATTATTAGATTTTAGTTCCTGGACGCTAGTACCATCATATACATTAGGAGAATTGTTTGTAATATAAATCGTAACATGTGTAATCTGATATGGGCTATTAATATTAATCTTCTTTGCTTGTCTCATTATTCGCAATGGCACAGTCAGCATTTTACAGTCATCTTTATATTTGCCATAGCCGTCTATGTCTATTACAGGGTTGGGGAGTTTAGGAAATGCTTTTTCAAATTCAGTCAGCGGCTCAGGAACTACAGAAAACTCTTTGTAGCTCAGAAATTCTAAAGCACTACCATTCTTCCGATAAACAGAAATAGTAACACTGCCATTTTTTAATCCACTAAGTTTTAACGCACCGTTGGCTATTCCACTATCCCTATACTCTAATTTTCCTTGTGTACTTTTAATTACAAGATTACTAATAGCATCTCTCGAAGCTGTTACGCCAAAACAATTTACATGATTTGAATAAAAACTAGTCCGTCCCTCCCCACCAATTATAATACTCTTGTCCATCTCTATTGCTTGGCAGTTAGCCTCCGCAGCTAGCATCATCAGTAAAAAAGAAAAAAGTAGGTATTTCATTGGTGGTTGTTATTATTTATGATTAATCAATGTTTTCTTTTAACTGCTTTCAAGTGTTTGTCCATTTGCTGTGGTGAAAAACCTTTTGAAGGTTTTGACCGTTTGTTATTAGGTGAAACGCTCAGCTTAGCGAATCAATTTTTTCCAATTACTTACTAATTCGTAATTCCCTTTTTTGTTTTTGATAAACAACCCTTTATCCAGTTGTTGTAGAAATAACCTTCTGTTCTTACTCATTTTAATACCCATCAAAGAATCATATAATTCATAATGAGCTTTAGCTTTCTCAAAATCTTGAATCTTTGGTTCTGATTCATACAAAATAGCCATCCATTCAACTGCAGGCGGATATTTATTTTCAGCTGACTTATTCATCCAAAAGATATATTTTCTTTTATTGCTTAAGAAAAAGGAACCATCTGAATAGATACCATATTTATAAAAACAGGCTAACTCGTATTGTGCTTGCTCATGCCCCAAATATGCTGCTTTACTCAAACATAATATTCTATTCTTTACTTTTTTAATTCTATCCTCAGTAGTTAAGGTATCCCATATTTCATCATACTGTCTTTTCAACTCAATAGCTTCTTTGTATTTTTTATTACCTTCCATGTCTTAGTAATATTGATTCATTTCAATTATACAGTTCATATAATCTTTTAAATTTAAATGAACTTTAGCTCCCTTCACAAATAAACATCATCCTTTCCATCATTAAATAAACAATTTATTTTATTTCTCAAAAGTTTCCCCCACCTTTCCTTCATTCCATCCCTATATTTACATTCTTAAAGAAATCTATTCAATTCACGGGTTTTAAATGTCACCCATTCGCTTTTCTTTTGCTTATCCAACTGATACTTACCGTACTAAATGGGACTTTTAGCGGCTTCACCGGATACAAAAACAGCTTCTTTCTATCTTAAAACGTGTTGCCGCAGCTCCTGAATGGGTTGCCGCAAGAGTCGCAGCAACTGCAGCAGCTCTTGAACGGGTTGCTGCAAGGGTCGCAACAACTGCTGCAGCGCTTGAGGCAGCTCATTAAAATCTTGAAAAAATTGCTGCTAATTGGCTTCCTTCTGATATTCCCTACGGTTTTATAAATCTATTACTAGCAAAATGTTCAGCCTCCATTTCATAATAATTCTTATAATAGTCTACTTTGTTATACATTAAAGCATAAAACCCTCCAAAAAAGGGCACATCAGAGCGTATGTATTTCTCCATTATTTTAATTGCTTTACTGTTTCTATTAATAGTTTTATTATATATTTTACTAAAATATTGGTTAAAAACTAAATACTCATCATCTTGAAGAGAGTGTATTAACTCATGTGCTTTTATATGCCCAGAATAGGTAGAATTATCATATTTAGAGTCGACTAAAATTGTTCGATATGCGTTTACTCCAGAGTATTTGTAATATTTTGCATAGTCTACTTTTGAATTAATAGTTTTAGAATCAACCACAAAATAAGGGCTTCCCAGCAACAAACTTTCTTTTAGTTTAAAAGTATTCTTCTCATTCAGGCACGGAGTATTATTGAGCGTTATGTTGTTGGTTAATACACTCATAAAACAATAAAACGAATAGGGCATCAATTGCGGCCTTACTACTATTTTATCTTTTATGCTTACAGATAAGTTAATAAAACCGATAGGCATATTATAATCCTTAAAAACATTGGGCTTATTGGCAGCCGCATTTTCTATGATGGACGATCCGACTGCATGTACCATCTTTGTAGGCCAAGCCCAAAGCAGGGCGGCATCATTATGGGTATTTGTATTAGGGCATATATAGGGGTAGTCGTTATATTTTGTAATAAGAAAATCTATCCGTTTACTACCATAGTTTATAAGCCCACCAAGCGCACCATACTTAAACCCTTTCCAAAAAGTAGGCATCACACGTTCCTGTTTTCTCTTATTAATTACTGCCCCTACCCCGGCAGTAACGGCACCAAATCCGCAATTATATATAAACAAGCCTGCTTCCTGCCTAACCTTATCACCTTGCGAATAGGCAGCTTGCGGCAAGCACTGACAGATTAAAAAAGAAAAGATAATTATCTTCCAGTATAAGTTTTTTGTTTTCATTTAGTAATTGATTGAATTGACAATAATTATCGGTACTGCTAGTTAATAATAAGTATAACTAACTAGATAAGCAGTGCTATCGTAGTAAAGCGAGCTTGGTTTGCTTTCATTTAAAGGAGACACCAACCAACTCTTGTACAGAGTGCTACTATTGTATTGAAAATAGCCCGATTCTGCCCTCATGCAAGAAGAATTAAAATGGTTTTTTAGACTTTGATAGGCATCCAAATCACGCATAAAAAGAAACCTTAATTGACCTAATTGCAAGGTGGAGTCAGCACCAATTATTGTATAGTTTACAGCCTTCATTTTTTCTCTGTAAAAGGTATCCAACACGTCATTCTCGAAATAAAAAGAAATTTCATTATAAAATATGCGCTCCCCTTTGTAATATTGGTTGACCCCAACCCATTTACTATTAACCTCTGAATAGGGAGGAGTATCTTTTTTATAGTTCCTACTTATGAAAGATGAAAACTTATAAACACTTGTATCAATGCCATTTTTAACAAAAAGGTTCGTTAGTACCAATCTTACAGAATCAGTAATTAACTGCTGTTCAATTGGCGAGTAAGCTCTAACAATGCAGCCAGAATCGAAACCTAGCTTAACAACAACGGGCAGATCACAATCGCAAGCTACCTTTTTGCAAGAAGCAATAACTACTAGGATAAAGATTGATAAAAGCATTTTTTTCATAAGGCGATTATATTTTAATTAATCAAAAATAGCCATGCTGTTTTAATATTTAGCAAATTAATAGTATGTAATTAGAATAAAACTAAATACTCATCAATTTCCCAAAAGGCAAATAAGGAAAAAAGAAAAGACACAGAAGAAAATTGTATAGAAGAAGTTTTCATGGAGTAACCTATCTAAAATTAACACTACAACTAACGACTTGATAACTAATAAAGTAAAGAAGCTAAGGGCTATTTTTAAAAAAATAAAAGAAATTTAATAGCAAAAAAACAGTTGGACATAATAAAACAGATTCTATAAAACTATTTACAGACAATGCTTTCAAAAGTATTATCATTGTTAGAGACCATAATTTACCAAACAACTTATCTTATTAAATGTCAACTGCACAATTATATTTGCATTGTTATTAGAAGAGATAATAACACAAAATCTATTTTAAGTTTTTTTCATATGGCAAGCAATCGTTAGAGGTCTATCTGTTTCTACAGAGAGACCCTTTTTGTTTTAAGCAATTACCAATTCAAAAGCACCAGCCCCCTTCTAAACTAATAATACATCAAATGGCAAGTAATTGCTTGGTGCATAAAAATTTTTCAGTTTCATGACGAATAATATACCGCTCCACTTCAGCACATTGATTAAAATGGGGAAACCTCTAAGCAAACAAAAAAGGGGGAGATATAAAGAATTGTTGTTGATGCTAGCTTTTAATATAATTAGCGGGCAAGCATTACAAGTAGTAATTGTAAAAGACCAACAACGAAACCAAAAGCAGTGCTGATTAGTATAACTATTTTAGTTTGAGTTGCAAATAACTGCTTAACTGTCTGTTCTAATTGTGAAGTTTGAATATTGTTTAGTTTTTCTTCAATCATTTCCGCAATGCTAAAATCACTTAGAATAGAAGCACTATATTGTTGCATTAATTCTGGGAAAAGCACTTGTAGCTCTTCCATAAAAACACTTTTCAATTCGGCCATTGTTGCTTCTCCGATGAACATGCTAATCATAGGCATTTTCTCAGCAAGCTTAACCCTTAAAAAATGATCTACTTTGCCATCAACAAAAGGAAGAACTTTTTCTATACTAGAAGGGGAAGATATTTTGGTGTTTAATTCTGACAAAGAAAAAACTTCTGCTCCTAATGAAGCAACAAGACTTTTAATGATTCGTTGTTTATATTTAGGGAAAATGCCTTGCAATTTAAAACCTAAGATTATCAAAGGTTTTTCGGGCTGAAATAAAATCTTAATAAGCCCCCAACTCACGCTCCAACCAATAAATGCTGCAAGAAGGGGAATTAGGTAAACTAAATTATTCACATGATTGGGGTTAAAAATAAAGCCTTGACATCTGATGTCAAGGCTAATTGTATTTGGGAGAATGATGGGTCTCGAACCCACGACCTACAGTGCCACAAACTGTCGCTCTAACCTACTGAGCTACACCCTCCGTTCATTTTGGGCTGCAAAAATAAGGGAATAAATTGTTATAAACAGCAGCCTTACCAATAAAAATTTGAATAAGCAGTAGAAAGAAGTCAAACACTCTTTGTATAATTCAAGTGTGGTGTGCAATTCCACCATAATTATCCCCTATGTGTTGTGCCTAAAAGGCAATAGTTTCAATGATTTTAGCTGAAGCAAATAAATTAAGAAGCCCCTTGCATCTATGTATTAGCCAATTAAATTGTAAACCTTAGTGCTGAGGATGATAATATTTGGCAACTGTTTCGTCCATAACACTTTGTAGTTGTGCAATCCTATTTTCATTACTTGGGTGTGTGCTTAAAAACTCAGGCGGCTTCTGATTACCAGAAAACTGTTCCATTCTATGCCAAAAGCTAATTGCTTCGTGTGGATCATAGCCAGCCATAGCAGTAAATACTAGTCCAAACTTATCTGCCTCATATTCATCATTACGACTAAAGGGTAACATAATGCCATACTGTGTTCCTAAACCATAAGCAGCACCAAAGAGTTGCTGTGTTTGTTGAGGCTTATTGGCAAGCGCAATAGAAAGTGCCTGACCACCAAACTGCTGAATTAAGCCTTGACTCATTCGTTCTTTTCCATGTTTTGCCAAAGCATGTGTTACTTCATGCCCTATTACAACTGCCAATGAAGCCTCATTTTGTGTTATGGGCAATATACCAGTATAGACAACTATTTTTCCACCCGGCATGCACCACGCATTAGCTTCTGTGCTTTGAACAGTATTTATTTCCCAGGCATAACCGTCAAGCTCGCTCGTTCTGCCAAGATCTGCATAGTATTGTTTCACTGCGGCAATAATTTTATTACTCACCTTGTTCACGATTGCCGCATCTTTACTTCCACCTTTTGTACTGACTACCTTATTAGTGCTGATGAATTGTTTGTATTGTGTGGCAGAAGTGCTCATCACTTCATCATCAGAAACGAGGCTTAATTGGCTTCTGTGTGTAAGCGTATTGGTGGAGCAACTAACTAAAAAACACATTGTTGCTATCATTAATTGAAATGCAACATACCTTTTAAATCCCTTTTTCATTTACCATTATTTTAAGAGCAAATATATAATTCTAGATTCGTTGGTATAATTGACAGACAAATTATTTAAAAATTCATTTTTGGTTAGCAACGCATTTAATCAGCATTAAAACCTATTTAATAAAGTAAATCCAACATAAAGAACTAGGCATTGCAATGACATAAATTAATATGATACATTTTTTTAACAAAACATATATTTATTTAAAACAAAGCCTTATGTTTGCAACTTAGAGAGCAGAATATATAAAGAAAATAATTGTGGAATCATTTTCAAATTAACACAACTAACTAACATTTACTAGCATACAATCCACAGTTACGGGTAAGCACAACTGATAAAACATATATACAAACGTTTCCTTTAATCAAGAATTAAAAAGACAGGATTGATTAAAATGAGATTAAAACAACTACATAAAATTAAATCAATGGAAAAATTCACTAAAAAGTTAAACACATTAATTGCCTACCTTCTAACTTGCACGCTTATTTTAAGTTCATGTACCAAAAACACTTACGACAAGATAGCCACCTTTGAGATGGATCCTGCGTACAGTATTGGATTAATAAAAGGAACAGTTGGCTTTAGCAATCTAAATAATATGCTATCCGATAACAATAGTGTTCTAAAAATTGGCAGCGACAGTTCTATGACGTTTTATTGGAATGGTAACATTAGCACATTTCATACTGTAGATTTTATTCCTGCCATTTCTGCAAGTCCAGTTGTTTTCTCGCTTGATCAAGCAAACAAAATTTTAATGCAATATGCTACCACAACGTCTCCAGTAACAATTACTCAATCGCAGACGTTAAAAATAACGCCTCTAAAAGCTTCTAAAATTGATATTGACTCTATATTGTTAAAATCAGGAATGGTTCAAATTGTTGTAACCAATAAGTTTAATGAACCATGCACCATGTTGGTTACCCTTCCCGATGTTAAACAAAATAATGGCACTCCTTTTACAACCACTTTCACAGTAAAACCAAATACTACCACAATAGATTCTTTTGATATTTCTAATAAATGGATTGATATGTCAAGAGGGGGAACCACTTCTAATAGTATATTGGTGAACTATTCCATTACATTTTCAACGCCTAAAAGTGCGGTTGAACCAAATGGTGATTTATCATTTATACAGGAAGTAAAACATCCTGAAATGAAACTACTTTATGGAGACATTCACCAACAAAACTTCTTTGACGCCTACGTTTCAGACATCCCTTTAAATATTTTTAAAATAAAACAACAAGTTAGCAATACCATTAAGTTCACAAACGATACAATCAATATTCGTTGTACAAATACTTTTGGAGTGCCATTGTCTTGCGTTATTAATGAAATAAAAAGCATTGATGCTAACCACCAAAATCATTACCTAAACGTTGGTGGCATTTCCCCCACCCCTTTCATTATACCTGCGGCTAATGGACTAAAAGATGTTGCTCACTCCCTACTATCCCTAAATGAAACTAACCCACCGCTCAATGGCAGTCTGCTTGACATTTCGGGCTTTCTTGGAACATTGCCAACCGTTATTTCGCCAAGGTTTACAGTGATTTCAAACGCTGGATCTAAAACTAAAAACAATAATTTTATAACAGACACTAGTTCAGGTAAAATTGATGCAGAGTTTATAATTCCGTTAAATCTTTCAATCAATAATTTTGCTACAAAAGATACTTTCGATTTCTCTTTTGGAGAAATTGCCAATATAGATTCATTCTCATTGAGAGTTGCCTTAAACAATGGAATCCCATTAGGATTGTCTGCATCGTTAGATTTTCTTGATGCTCAAAATAAACTAATACATCACATAGACAAACTTACATTTTTGCGCCCTGCTTTGGTGGACAATTCTAATAAAGTAATTGGAAAGACTTTGACAATTACAGATTTCACCATTGGACAAAAGGTAGTTCCACTACTTAAAAATGTAACTAAGCTTGTTTTTACAGGAACACTTTCTTCACCATCTAGTGGCTCGAAGCCGGCTATTCTATACGCAAATCAAACAATGGATATAAACATAGGTGCTAAAGCTTATGTAAAAATTAACTAACCCATTATTTAAACTCATAACACTATAAAATGAAAAAGAACTTACCGTTATTAATTATAATTTTATTACTAGCAACAAAACAAAAAGGGTATTCGCAAGAGGTACTTACCCAGTATTACATAAAATCTCTTTCTGAGAATGATTTTTTGAACCCTGGCCGTATGCCAGAAACAAAAATTAACATCAGTCTGCCTGTCCTGTCATCAACATCTTTTGGGTATTCTAATTCTGGTTTTGCCATTTCCGATTTGATTACCAAAAAGGCTAATTCAGATTCAATGGAGTTCAATACTAACAACATGCTGAGCAAACTTTCTACCAATAATTTAATGTCGTTAGGTTTTAACACCGAGATTTTAGGTGTAGGAATTAAGATAAAACAAAATTATTATTCACTAAATGCTCGTTTTAGAAATGATGTAAATTTATCCTACTCTAAAGACATGTTAACTTTCATTTTTAAAGGGAATAGTGCCTTTGTGGGTCAAAAAGCAGACCTAAATATGCGATTAAACGCAACTTCCTATGCTGAATATTCTCTTGGTTTTATACATAGCACAACAGATAATAAGCTATCTTATGGTGGTCATTTAAAGATTCTTTCGGGTATTGCGAATGTTAATTTGAAACGTGGAAACATCGGAATATATACTGATTCTAACAACTATTCCATTACAGCCACTCCAAACATTTTAATTAACACATCAGCAATTGACACAGGTTCTAACAATAATAATTCTGGACTTTTCGGGCAGAATTCTGGTTTAGCAATCGACCTTGGTGCATCTTATAAAATTTCGGATAAACTTACCGTTTCAGGTAGTATCACTGATTTAGGCTATATCAATTGGAAATCGAATGTAAATAATTATCAAACTGACCCAAAGAATTCTAATTTCACCTTCAATGGTTTTGATATAAATAAAATTGGCACTTCGTTTAGACCCTACAGAGATTCTCTTACTGATAGTTTAAAACACGTATTCGAGCCAGTTAAATCGGCTAATTCATATAAAACAGGGCTTGGAACCAAAATTTATGCTGGCGTAAACTACACATTAGCAAAAGGATTGGATGCTGGTTTGCTTTTATATGGAAAGTTTGTTAACGATTACTTTTATAGTGGTCTAACCCTATCTTTAAATGAGGAATTAAACCATATTCTTAATGTGTCAGCAAGCTTTAGTAGAGTCAATAAAACAAGTAATGTTGGGTTTGGGCTTTCCTTAAACTTGCTACCTATTCAAATTTATGTAGTAACCGATAACGTCTTCTCTTTTGGCAAGATTGATGAAGTGAAAAATACAAACGTTCATTTTGGATTAAACCTTGCCATTGGCAGAATCCATAATGAAAAAATTGAAAAATAATTTACTTTTTTACATCTTTTGAAGACATTCTAATTTGAATGTAGTGCTTGCACTTAAAGTGGCTAAACTGAAAGGGTTTACTACCAAACGGATGCGTTTAGTAGTAAACCCTTTCAGTTTAGCGATCAAACGGATACGTTTAGTGGTAAAACCTTTCAGTTTAGCGATCAAACGGATACGTTTAGTAGCTAAACCTTTCAGTTTAGCAATCAAACGGATGCGTTTAGTGGTAAAACCTTTCAGTTTAGCAATCAAACGGATACGTTTAGTGGCGAAACCTTTCTGTGTATAGAAATGATAAGTAAACCCGTTTATTGAATAAAGGGGGTGAAAATGAGTCTAACCCGTTTAATTAAGATGAAAAATAACCGTAGAGTTGACAGTATTAATAACATAAAGTGCAAAATGAAGAGATTCATTCCTCTTGTTTTGTAAATGACTACGTTTTTTCCCCATCTAATAGTCATAAAAGAAGCAAATAAAAAAGGAAAGACAAACTTAATTGTTCCTTTGAGGCTTAACGTTTTCTAGAAAGGCTTTTTTTACTTTATCTAGGTGAGCAATAAACTTTGGCACATCTGCATCATAACCATACCTTACTTCACTTAATGGATTGCCATTCAAATTAAGAAACATGTAAAGCGGCTGAGCATTTAACCCAAACTTTGTTATTTCATAATCTAAATTCTTCTCGCCAATAGTAGTTATCTTTTGCCCCTGATAACCAGCATATTGCTCTTCAAGAGGCAATTCTGTTGCTTCATCAACATATAAACTAATCAACACAAAGTTGTCTTTTATCCTTTTTAATACTTCTTCATTTTTCCAAACCTGCTCCTCCATCTTTCTACAATTAGCGCAGGAATGGCCTGTAAAATCGAGCATAACAGGTTTATTTAATGCTTTTGCAGCAGCTAATCCTTCTTCTAAATCAAAGTAGGCTGTTAACCCAAATGGTACACTTAGTTTATCAATATACTTTTTAGGCGCAAGAGGATTGCTTTTACTAACAATATTTGATGATGAACTTCCAATGCTATATTGAAGATTATCCAGATTGAAATCTTGGGTGGTGGATGGAGGAATGAAGCCACTTAAAGCTTTTAAAGGCGCACCCCACAAACCTGGAATCATGTAAAGGGCGAAAGAAAAGGAAGCAATGGCAAAAAACAAACGAGGAACACTGATAAATTGAAGTAAACTATCGTGAGAAAATTTTAGTTTACCCAATAGATAATAGCCCAACAGAAAGAAAATTACTATCCAAATCACAAGAAATACATCCCTATCCAATAAATGCCAGTGGTATACAAGATCTACACTTGAAAGGAACTTCATGGCTAATGCTAGCTCAATAAACCCAAAGGAAACCTTAACCGAGTTTAGCCATCCGCCACTTTTTGGCAATGAATGAAGCATAGACGGAAAAAAGGCAAACAAAGAAAATGGCATGGCTAACCCCACACCAAAACCAAGCATACCAATGATGGGCGCAATGCTTACACCTTGCATGCTTGTTTGCCCTAGCAGTGTACCCACTATGGGACCAGTGCAAGAAAAAGAGACAATCGCCAAGGTTAAGGCCATGAAGAATATGCCAGCAACACCACCTTTTCCAGCTTGTTCATCGGCTTTGTTAGCCCAACTGTTGGGCAATGTAAGCTCGAACGCTCCAAAGAAGGAGATAGCGAAAACGATGAAAATGACAAAGAAAAGCAGGTTTGAAATGGCAGAAGTGGAAATTGTATAAAGAATAGTGTTACCAAAAATGAGGGTTAGTAATAGTGTAGGAATGGTATAAATACTGATGATGGAAAAAGAATAAATGACTGCATTGCGAAGACCAGCTTGCCTTGAACCACTACGCTTTAAGAAGAAACTAACCGTTACGGGGATTAAAGGAAAGACGCATGGCGTGATGATGGCTAACAGACCAGCTAGCATTGCTAATAGAAAAGTTTTCCAGAGTGGACGTGCAATTGGAGAAGCTGCATTTACTGCATTTAAATTATTACTAGATAATTGAACAGTGAACTTTTCTTCTCCAGATGGAAACTCCTCGCCTTTTTTACCTAACCAAACAAATGAACCTTTTAATGCAATGGCACTATCTAAATGAATGTGCAAGGGAAAGGCAATCTGAACAGAATTGGAATATAACTTAAAGTGGCTGCCATCGGGTTGCTTAATGAGTTGTAATGAACCTTTTTCTGCTACAGGATCATAACTACGAAACGAATTTGTGTGTGTATCCAGTTTTAAGGAGGAAACAAACGCGTCCGAATCATTATCTTTTTTAGCGGAAAACAATTGCATCCCTTTAGGAATAACCGCCGAAACAAGTAGTGTTTGCAAAGAATCGTTTACCACCACTGTTCTGAAACTAAATTTTACAGAAGTATCACTCTGTGCGGCAACCTTGCTAGAGGTTGAAAAAAGAATAAAAGCAAATGCCAACAGAAATAATTTCTTCATGTTACTTAGTGGTGAATGGTGACAAATGAGTAGAAAGTTGTGAGTTAAAAGTCGAAATTTTAGGGTCATAGATCGAGAATAGAGCGTTGAAAGTGATGAGTTATATTCAAACATTGGGAATGTTAAATTTAATAATCAAAGTAACTTGAAGCGAAAACCATTATCCTTATTACTTACGACTATAAACTTTCTGCATACTCCTTTCAACTTATGGCTTTCGACTTTTTGACTTACTTTATAGTTACAGTAAAAGGCTTTTTAGTGGGGGGCAAACATTGTTCATCATTGCAAACCATGTATTCAACCGTTCCTGAAATATTGGTTTTAACACCCGCCTTCACTTTTATCTTTTGGATAAACTTCACACTATTTGAATAGAAAAGCACCTCTGTCTTGAAGGCATTATCATACACTTTTTCTAACTTACCTTCTTCTTCAACTTTACCGTCTAAGGTTACTAAAGGATTCTTTGAGAAAGAGAAAGAAGTGGGTACAGGACCGCTTTTTCCTGTATTCTGAGAATATATATGCCATGGTTTCTTTACAGCTGCGGTGATAACAACTTCATAATTATCTCCCTTTTTAATGGACTCAAACTTCCAATCAACTGGGTTTTTAACTTGTGCATTCAACAGTGTAGCACAGCTTACCACCAATAGTACTAAAAATAACTTTTTCATATTTTTTTAATTCAATCCTAAAATATTAAAAACCTCAATACCATCAATGTTTCCTAACAATTTGTTAGTTGCTCGTTCTGGATGAGGCATCATACCAAACACATTACCAGCCTTATTACGAATTCCTGCAATATTCCTTACAGCACCATTAGGATTTCCTTCTGTAGAAAGCTCACCATCCTCATCACAATATCTGAAAAGAATTTGGTTATTAGCTTCAAGCTCATCTAAAAGACTTTCATCGGCAAAATATCTGCCTTCTCCATGAGCAATAGGAACTTTTAAAGCACCAGAAGTTTCTGTTTTTAAAAAGACGTTCTTGCATATAAACTGACGGTTATCATTTTGCAACAAAGCTCCAGGCAATAAGCCACTCTCGCACAAAATCTGAAAACCATTGCATACGCCCAATACTTTTCCTCCCCTATTGGCAAAGTCTATCACACTTTTCATCATCGGACTAAACCTAGCGATAGCACCACAACGGAGATAATCGCCGTAACTAAATCCACCTGGAAGAACAATACAATCATCGGTAGTAAACTGGCTTAAATCTTCATCTTTATGCCAAAGCATTACTACTTCTTTACCTAAATCTTGCTGAAGAGAATCTAACATATCCCTATCACAATTAGACCCTGGAAACACTACAACACCAAATTTCATAATAATTTATATTAAAAAGTTATTTTATAAAGAGTAAAGTGAACTATTAAGTATTAAAAATGGAATATGAGATAAGAGAGATATAACATGAGTTATTTATCATTAGTTTCATTGTTTTTTTAAATTTGGTATCTCATATCTAAAATTTCACTTGCACAAAACCCAATTTGTATGAGCAATTAATGCCACTGAAAAAAAGAACAATATGTTTGGCAACAAAGCCTTTTTAGGATACGAATACGCATTACCCAAAAAGGCAGCCAACGGCACTAAACACAAAACAGCTGAGTCCAGTCCTCCATTTTTAAATACATAGGGAACAGGTATGGTCATAATAATCATAACAACCATTACTCCCCAGTTTTTTCTGATCTGAATCACCATTCTTCCACTCTGTGTGTTCCAATATTGCAAACCTATCAATAACATCAACACCATACCAATCAATTTTAGCCACAACCATACATCTTTAGGATTAAATGGCATGTTGAATTTTAATCTTGGTATTAATTCATATCCTACATACATTCTATCTGTAAGAAAAAGGAAAGATAGAATTAAGTAGATAGGCATTAAAATTCCTAATAATAAAACAAACCATTCGCTAAGCACAAAAGGGCGAACTACTGCCAAGGCAAACAATGCAACTGCAATTAAAATTATAGTTGGATGGTAGCTTAAAAAGGCAATCCCTACAAGTAAACCAGTGTTGAAAAGTGTTGTTTTTGGATTAGTCGAATTATAAAGCCTACTTAAATAAATGAAAATCCAAATAACAAAGGAGTTTGCTACGATTGCCACGGAAAGCGATGCCCATTGGGGAACAATAGCCGTTAATAGAACATAGGACATAGCAACAGTAAAGGTGCTAGTATTGTACATCCTTAGTTCGTTTAAAAGCACATTAAGACGAATGGCTTGAATTAATATAAATGATAGGTAAATGAATGGAGATGCAAGGGGGTATAGTTGACTCTTTAAGAAATATCGGAAGAAATGCGAGATTAGTCCATTGTCTTCGGGCGCAATATTAGCAATTGGGTGTAGAAACAGGTGTGCATGCACAGCAAAGCCCAAGAGAACTAGAAATATGATGCTGCTAATTGAATTATTCTTAAATATAAAAACCACGATAATATTTGGGGATTAAAAATCAATTTTTGCAAAGCAAATGTAGTTTCTATATTGGCAAGGCAAAACTATTTGTCTGCCACCTGTTTGTTTACCATATCTCGGCATGAACTCATAGGCCTCATTTAACCCTCTAAATGCTGGGCTACGAACAAGTTGACCATCGGGAGAAATGCTTTGGTCGCTTAATAGTACGTCTCTATTTGTTTGTGCATTAAACAGAAAATGAACTTTATCTCCGGTATTCAAAACGCCATAACTAATGTAATTTTCACTGCTATCATCACGTTGGGATTTATGAATTACGTTGCTCCATTCTAGTTTTCCATGAACATCAACTGCAATCATAATAACATTACTAGCAAAATAGCTAGTGACATTATTGTAGCTTCGAGAATAAGGGTTACTATACATTCCGTTTGCTCCATAAACTGAATAACTATTAAAACCAGAATAGTAAGAGCTTGTATTATCCCATCTATTAAAAGGATTATTATTGGTTGTTGTGGTGTAGTAAGATTCGGCAGCAAGGACAAAACCTCCATCTTTTTTGACAACAATATTTCTTATATAAAAATCATCTAATGCATCTTTAATCGAGCTTTCACTTTTAGCATCTGCCCTAAAGTCATCATTAAAAATAATACTAGTGTTAAGTAAATCTTTAATAGAGGCTTTATCCCACAAATAAAAAAACACCCCTTCCACATGTCCAGCTCTTTGTTTTGAATAAAAAGAGGTAATTAGATAATGCTTATTGTAATTATCTACTTTAAGACGTATGTCATCTAAGTATTTTCCACGCAAATCAACGTCCATTAAATGAATGGAATCATCGAGTGCCAACTTAGTTATGAGGGTTAACTTATTCACTACGTCACTGTTACCAATACCAGAAGATTTTAAAAACACAAGGTCTCCACTATTATCAAGCGTAAATTCAGAAAGACTCGCATTTCGCTCGCTCATTGTTATAGACATTTCAGTTCTTTTCAAAAGCTGCAACTGATTATCGTATAGTGTGGTTGTTACATGATTCAGCTTTTCTTCATTAGGTTTGGCTATTTTAACAACCATTACCTTTTGTTTGTCATCGCTGTTGATAACTGTGTAAATTTTATTTTCGGCCGAAAAAGAAACTTTGGTAGTATCTAATTGGATGGGATTACCAATAATCTTACCCAAATTATTAAGCTTGGCAGCCATACAATACACAATCCCTTTTTTTTGATATTGATAAAACATAAAATAAGTATCTGACAAAAGAAGAAAGCTTTCATTGATGACTCTATCTGGCAGAAAGGGTAGCTTTTCGCTTGAGACTTCCTTCATTTCTGCATCATAAAGAGAAATAGAATACCTGTCGTGGTTGTTTTTATAGATGTGTATATTTCCTTTTAGTTTTCCTATTATTTCGTATTTCAAATCCTTAACATCATCATCGTTTGTATCAGAATAAGTAACCAACTGACCATTCACTTTAGTGAAAACTATTAAAAGTGTCAAGAAAAAGAATGTCCATTTCATAATCAACTATTTTTCTAAAAAAACTGTCACCAAATTAACTGTTACTTCAACAAAGTTGCAATATTAAAGTGGGATAAGACGTTCTTTTAAGTTATTCTTCACTTTTTGAGGGATAGATACCAAAATCGCTGTTTTTAATGCCTCTACTAAACGCTTTTTAACAAAATCGCGATGAGTTATCATACTCACCTCTCTAACAGGGCGGGGTGCGGTGAAGTGACGAACACTTTTTTGTTGTTCTTCATCCAAATCAAAGGTTGCTAATTCAGGTAATATTGTTACCCCATCATTAATCTCCACCATTCTGCGAAGTGTTTCAAGGCTTCCTGCTTCATATTCAAAATGACTACCTTCTTTTGTCTGCCTTCTAAGTTCGCACAGATTTACAATTTGACTCCTAAAACAATGCCCTTCCTCCAATAGCCATAGTTTTTCTGGATCAATATCTGCGGGCAACACGTACAATTTCTGATAAGCAGCATTTTTCTTGCTTATGTAAGCCACCATTTCTTCATAGAAAAGAATATCTTCTTTTATTCCTTTTTCATTTAATGGTGTAATAAGCAAACCCACATCTATACGTCCTTCTCGCAAACGAGCAAGCAGAATGTCAGTGGTAAACTCATTTATCACAAGTTTTACCATTGGGTTCTTTTTGGCAAAAGATTGAATAAATAAAGGCAACAAATATGGGGCAAGGGTAGGGATTACCCCAATGCGCAATTCGCCCGTGAGTACATTCTTCTTTGAATCCACCATTTCTTTAAACACAGCGCACTCTGCAATAATCTTCTTTGCTTGTTCAATTAATTGAACGCCAGGTTCTGTAGGTAGAACAGGCTGCTTTGTTCTGTCGAATATCTTGACGCCTAGTTCTTCCTCTAGTTTTTGTATCTGCGCACTAAGCGAAGGTTGTGCTACAAAGCAATGCTCGGCAGCCTTGGCAAAGTGTCGATATGTATCTACTGCGATGATATATTCCATTTGAACAATCGTCATAAATTTCTAAAATTATAATTTTCAAAGTAAATGTATTGATTAAGATAAACCATACTATAACAGAAATATAAAACAGTAAAACTTAATTCTACTTTCGCGAATTAGAGGTTAAGCATTCGTTTTATGTTAGAAACTTTATTACAACAGGTAAACCCACGTATTGTAAGAATAAAATATTGAGGTTGGTTACACTTGTGAAAATTGATTTGACCGAAAGGAATGATTAATTCCATTGATTTCAAATGAATGAAGCTTCTCTCATTTCGCAAAATAAATTCTGTTGAGTATAATCTACAAACTCCTTTAAACCCTTTACTGTCAATGAATACATCATTTACTTTAGCAATTTTAGCATCAAAAAACGTCATTTCCTCACCTGAGTGAGTCCACGACTCAGGTGAATCCTTGGCTGACTCAGGTGAGTCGTCAACTCACTCAAGTGAGTCCTTGGCTGACTCAGGTGAGTCGTCGAGTCACTCAGGTGAATCGTGGACTGACTCAGGTGAATCTCTGGCTGACTCAAGTGAATATAAGCGTGATTCAGTTGAATAAATGGAAAAAAGAGGACAAAAGAATGTGCTCAATTTGATATTCTGCGTGTTTGGGATAAGCTTCTAGAATGTTTAGAACTATCTGATAAGTGGAACGTGGGCATAAACACTTATCGCTTTTCCTCATGAAATTAGCGGTAGAACTCCTGTTGGATAACGATTAATTTAATCTGTGAAAGTAGAATTAAGGATAAAGAATCAATAAGCATTTAATTGGATAAAAAAATCCAACGAATCCATCCATAAATACACTTACATAAGTTTAATCTTAAATTTCAAGTATGAATAAAAGTATGGTTATTATAACGTCAAAAAGAAGTTCACGAGTCAAGTTGCTAAAATTTATTTAACTACCCAAAGGAATCTCGTAAACCTAAATTGATCAAATTGAAGCTTAATTCTCTTTCTTTTTGACTTATTACTTTAAACTTACAAAGCCTTGTATTCCCTAGATTTAAGGGGTATTTTGGGTGTGAAAATAGAATCACTTTTGTATTGCGAGAGTAAAATAAAACTCTTTCATTAAAAAAGATTTATCACAAATAAAATATACAATTATGCTTATTAATCTTAAAATGAATGTGATTGCAATTGCTATTACTGGGATGATTATGACGGCAACAATTACTGCCCCCTTAACAAAAATATTTGGCAGGAATTACAACAATGCCAAAGACTTTTCTTGTTGTAAAGGAGACGATTTAGTACTTCATCATTATTACACATTTAATGTTTTGTGGGTTGAAGTTACTGATGGTTACACTGAAGAAATTACTGGCAAATCGGAACACGGAGGTTGCGTTATTAGATGCAAAGAGTAATGATAGTTTATTGAACAGGACATAAAGTTGACAGACTTTAAAATTTAATCAATTGTAAAGTCTGTCAACGTTATTATTTCAAAATAAAAACCACGCACTTCCAGTTAGGCAATATACAATTTCATAATTCCAATGGAATCTAGTAAAATTAAATTAAGCAACTACGACTTTAATGCATTGTCCTTTCAACTTCCTAGGGAAATACTATTCCTCAATAATTTATAACCTTTTATAGCCCATATACATAGGAATCAGGAAAGAAATTGCAAGTATTTTAATTGATTAGTTATCTGTTAACTTCTGATTAGACATTTATTGCTATTTTCGAAAATTCTGAGTTTAAACTTCTTTTAAGATGGGTGTAAAGACATTATTTAAACTTCATCTAATGAAGTAAAAAAGATAAATAGCTTACTATTTGTATGCAACATTATCATTCCAATAAAAATAAAATTGGTATAACAATCAATTTGCAAAGATTAAAATGAGTATTCTCAATAACATTAATAATAACAAAAAATAAACTATGCGTAAAAAAGTAATCGCTGCCAACTGGAAAATGAATGGCACATTGGAACAAGCAAATGATCTTTTAGATGCATTTGCGTCTGCAACACTAAATGTTAATGAAGAAAAAATTGCTGTGTTTGCAGTACCAGCACCTTACCTGTTATTAGCTAAGGAAAAATTAGTAGGAAATCCATTCTTGAAAGTAGCTGCTCAAAACTGCTACAGTAAAAAATCTGGTGCTTACACAGGAGAAATCTCTGTTGAAATATTAAAATCAATAGGGATAGAATTTGTAGTTCTTGGACACTCTGAGCGCAGAGAATATTTTGGAGAGAGTAATTCCTTTTTAGCTGAAAAAGTAAACATCAGTTTAGAATTTGGCATTACGCCAATCTTTTGTTGTGGAGAACCTCTAGAAATAAGAGAAGCTGAAACCCAAAATGCTTTTGTGGCTAAACAATTAGAAGAAAGTCTTTTCCACTTAACTGCCGAAGGAATCAATAAAATAATAATTGCTTACGAACCAATTTGGGCAATTGGTACAGGCAAAACAGCAAGCAATCAACAAGCACAAGAAATGCATGCCTCCATCCGCTCTGTCATTGCAGCAAAGTATGGTGCAGACATAGCAAACGAAATATCAATACTTTATGGAGGTAGCGTGAAAGCAAGTAGTGCAGTAGACCTTTTTGCAGAACCTGATGTTGATGGTGGCCTTGTAGGAGGTGCATCATTAATTGCTGATGAGTTTATTAAAATAATAAACGCTTAGTAATATCGCTACAAACTATCATTCTGTATTTGTGAAGCATAAAAACATTCCATTGGGTTATTAATTTAGTTTCAAACAATTAGATTTTATAGCAATACCCACACTATTCTAAAATGAAACGCTTTACAAAACATTAACAAGGTCACATAAAAAAAAACTCCCAAACTTCAATCGTAGATTAACAAATCATGAAATGAAGATTGGGAGTTTTTTTATCTGAAAATTTAAGAGCATAAGCATTTAAAATAGTTATGCTCTTATCATTTTATTATTGGTATTGAGCGTGCAATTCTACTCTCCTATTCATGCTTCTACCCGTTGGAGTTTTGTTGCTTGCAATTGGTTTTTCTTTTCCATATCCAATTGAATATAACCTAGCAGCAGCGATTCCTTTGCCAATGAAATAATTCTTAATTGCATCTGCTCTTTTTTGGGATAGTTTCTGATTAACAATAGCATTTCCTATGTTATCTGTATGCCCCTCAATTTCTAATCTAAAATCAGGATACTTCTGCATAATTCCAACAACTTGATCAAGTGTAGCAATTGCACCCTTAGCTACTACTGTACTTTTAACATTGAAGAAAATATTTTTAGCTAATTCATTCATTTTAGATTGAACATCCGGGCATCCCTTATTAGCAGCAATACCTGCTTCATCTGGACATTTATCCTCTTCATCATTTATTCCATCACCATCTTTATCAGGAATCGGACATCCATGATACTTGATAATACCCGGAATAGTAGGGCAAGAATCTTCTTCATCATTAATACCATCTTTATCAGTATCAGGAATTGGGCATCCATGATACTTTGCAATTCCCGGCATTAAAGGACAAGAATCTAATTCATCATTTATTCCATCACCATCTGTATCAGGAATTGGGCAACCATTATATTTTACAAATCCTACTACATAAGGACATTTATCTACACTGTCTGGAATACCATCATTATCAGAATCTAAAGCAACTATTGGCTTAACAACTGTTGGCTTCTTCGACGATTTGCTGTGTAGAGGGAAAGACATTCCAATGGAATAATTCAAGTTTTCCTTGGTTTCAAATTTGGTTCCTGTTTTCAAAGTTTGATGTAACAATACCTGAACATATAAAAACTGACTATTATCTAACTTAAATTGCAATCCACCACCCATAGGAATATATGGCATTACATAAGCTCCATTATACAAGGATGTTCCTAAACCTAAAGATATGTATGGTACAACTGGTTTATCATCAGTTAATATTTTATAGGTTGCCAAAGCATTTATTTCAGCCATAAACTCCTCAACACCTTTATATACATTGGCAGAATCATGGTATATGAAAATTCCATTGGAATTCTTACATTTTGTATTGCAAATACTCAACATAGAAGTAAAGTCAAAATTAGGAGAAAGCCCCACTGTAAAAAAGCCATTTACACCTGGTGCTAATTCACCATTCCACCCCTTTTTATTTAGTTTAAAAGTACTAAGACATGATGGATAGTCTTTTACAAAAATCGACGCACCAAACGAAGCAGGCTTTTTTAAACTTGAAGTAGTTTGAGCAGAAGAAACTACCACTAAAAACAACGCTAAATAAGTTAAAATAAATTTATTCATAATCTTAGACTTAAGTTTTAAAGGCTGTGAAATAATATAAAAATTCAGTCAAATCATAGAGACAAACAAACTTGCACAAGTGCTGCAAAAAATAAAAAAAGAGTTAAGCAGAAAAATTCAGATTCTATGGTATGCGAATTCTTTCCAATTTCTTCCATTCATAATCTAGTGCTTTCCCAAGCCCAAACCATTTGTATTTAGAGACTTTATACAATAAAAAAAGCCGTGATAATTAAATCACGGCTTAGAGTTGGTTGGGTTACCAGGATTCGAACCTAGACAGACAGAACCAAAAACTGTAGTGCTACCATTACACAATAACCCAATCCTTTAGCTCTTATTTCAAAAGCGGAGCGCAAAAATAGGGGAGACAGATATTTTAAACAAATTTTTTTTTGAAATTATATGAATAGTTAAGAATTCTGTCAGTTAAACATAATTTCAAGCACCCAACAATAAGATTCGTTATTAATAAGGAAAGCTTATCTTACCCATACTTACTTGAGGCACTCCTTGAATGCATTGTTCTTTTATTATGTTGCCAGCAATTGCTTCATTTGCTAAAACTGCAAATAACACGGCTTCTTTTGCGTCTGGATTTATATTTAACGTATTAAAATCCCTAAACTGTACTTTAGGTAAGCTTGATTTCAAATGTTCCATCAGTAGTGCATTATGAATGCCACCACCACTAGCATAAACTACCAAATCTTCCATGGTAGTCATAGTTTTAAGAAAAGCGTCTACAATCATGTCAGCAGTAAACTTATTAAGTGTAGCCAATATATCTGCATGATTAATAGTTTTAACTCCAGCCATTTCAATCGAGTTCTCTAAATATGACAGATTAAACAACTCAGGCCCTGTTGTTTTTGGGAAGGACTGCTTAAAGAAATCATGTTCTTTAAGTGCAACTAATAAGTCAAGTTGAATATTTCCAGTTCGGGCAATCAACCCATCCTCATCATAAAATTGATTGGGAAAATATGTGCGCACATAAGCGTCCATAATGGTATTTCCTGGCCCAATATCAGTGCAAATAAATGTATCCGAATGGCAACCTGCTGGCAAATAAGTAAAGTTTGCAATACCGCCTATATTCAACAAAACCCTATTTTCTGTTGGATGAGCAAACAAAAGGAAATCCCCATAAACGGCTAGTGGTGCACCTTCACCACCAAATGCAATGTGCTTTTGCCTAAAATCGCTTAGTGTTATAATGCCTGTAGTAACAGCAATCCGGTCACCATCGCCTATTTGCAAAGTAGCATTGCCAAACTTGTCAAGTTGGTGTAGTCTTTTGGGAGAATGATAAATAGTTTGTCCGTGACTTGCAATTAAATCTACTTCACTGCCATCAACGCCCCATTTTTGTAAGCATTGATTAATCATCAATCCATGTTGCTCACCAATCCATCCATTTAGCAAACAGAGTCTCTCCAATCGAACTTGCTCTTTACTAAATACACTTAGAACATCTTCTTTAAAATCAGTTGAATACTGCACAGTTTCAAAGTGATGCACCTTAACAGTGCTACTAGTTCCTGCTCCTGAAATACCACATAACACTACATCTAATCCATCCAAAGATGTACCACTCATTAATCCTATAATAACACGTTCTTCTTTTTGGGCAATAGAATATAAATGCGCTATATTTTTATTCATCCGATAAAACGATTGGGGTTAAAAATTATAGTTAATACCAATGCCATAAGAAATTAACTGTTTACAACTATTAAGAAATAAAGTATTGATAAACCCTGCAATATGAAGCAAAACCCAGCTTCTTTTTATGCTAATACTATAAACTTAATTACCTACAACTTTCCATACATAAATATTTCAATTACCCAATATTGTCAATATTGTATCATACACTTTTGTCAACTCTTCTTTTGTAATACAGTAAGGTGGCATAATATAGACTGTATTGCCTAAAGGGCGAATATAAACACCCATATCCAATGCTTTTTGAGTAAAGCCTGTTGCAACTTCATTTAGATATTCATCCTTCCCCTTATCTATTTCAAAAGCGATGATAGTGCCAAGCACTCGAATATTCTTAATTAAAATTCTATTATTCAACGTTGAAAGGATGTCCGAAAACCTTCTATTTTCTTCACTTATCCAACTTATTTTATGCAGGCATTCCGCTTGTAATAATAGATCTAAACTTGCCAGAGCGGCCGTACAAGCTAAAGGATTAGCTGTAAATGAATGTCCATGAAAAAAAGTTTTCAATTTATCTTCACTTAAATATGCCTGATAAATCCTGTCTGTGCAAGCAGTTACCCCCAAAGCCATTGTTCCACCAGTAAGTCCTTTACTTAAACAAATAATATCAGGGCGTTCTGTCAAATATTGACTAGCAAACAAATTTCCTGTTCTACCAAAGCCGGTCATCACCTCATCAGCAATGCAAATAATATCAAACAGTTTAACTGTTTTAAGCAATTCATCCATCCATTTTGCTTCATACATCCGTATCCCACCAGCACCCTGCACTAATGGCTCATAAATGAATGCGGCAATGGACTCTCCTTCTTTAGAGATAATCGATTTGAGTTCTTCAATATTTGTTTCATCAGGTGTATCGATAAAAAACACTTCAAACAATTTATCATGAAATGCAAGAGTAAACACACTCCTATCGCTCACACTCATTGCCCCAAAAGTGTCCCCATGATAGGCATCGTTAAATGCTAGAATCTTCTTCCTTTTAAAGCTATCAGTTGCTTTCTCATTATTGTTCCACCAATACTGCAAAGACATTTTAATGGCTACTTCGGTAGAAGTGCTACCATTATCACTATAAAAAATTTTTGAAAAATTATTAGGTAGAATGGTCAATAATCTCTCTGCCAA
The DNA here is from genome assembly GCA_947447825.1 of Chitinophagaceae bacterium. Taxonomy (GTDB): domain Bacteria; phylum Bacteroidota; class Bacteroidia; order Chitinophagales; family Chitinophagaceae; genus Parasediminibacterium. The sequence continues at coordinate 36,365 of CANFLL010000033.1, forward strand.
AGACACTGCTGGCTCATGTGTAAACCCTGCAAAAATCACTTGCTCCAAAGTAATAGCTTGCTGATATAACTTTTCCGCAATGTATTTATGGGCGTGTCCGTGAAGCGTTACCCACCAACTACTTATTGCATCAATATATTGTTTTCCTTCTTCATCAAAAAGTATCGTACCCTCTCCTTTAACGATGGGCAAGGGTGGTTTTCTATTCTTTTGATGTGTAAATGGATGCCATATTACCTCATTATCCCTTTCTTGTAGCGTCATGCGGCAAATGTATTTCTTTAGCACTTTACACATATCATGTTTTAGTGGTTAGTTATTAGTGGTTAGTGGTTAGTGGTTAGTTATTAGTGGTTAGTGTTCAAGTCTTTTTACTGTAACATGCCTTGTTATTTGTATTGAGGAAATACGCATTGTGGGAAAATGTTCTGGGTTTAGGCTCTATATTTTGGAATTATAGTAGCAAATGGAAACAATTATACACAGATTTCGGAAATCCAGATACAGTCGGATACAATTCTGTCCAGATTCTGGAAATCTAACCACAAATGGAAACAATTATACCCAGATTTCGGAATTCTAGTAGCAATCGGATACAATTATGTCCAGATTCTGGAAATCTAACCACAAATGGAAGGAATTATACCCAGATTTCGGAAATCTAGAAACAATCGGATACAATTCTGTCTAAAAAGTCGCCATCTGGGCATAATTGTATCCGATTATACCCAAACGGCGACTTTCTAAGCAGAATCAAGTTCGATTATTGTCAGACGGCGCATATTTCCCTTTCAACTCACCACTAACCCCTCATCACTCACCACTAATAACTAACCACTAACTATCCGCTTATTCTTTCACAAACTTACTTACTAGTTTATTGCCCTTGGCATCTGCTAATTCTACCAGATAAACTCCTGCTGCAAAACCACTTGCATCGAAGGTGATACCCGTTCCAGTTACTGGCACATCTAACTTGCTGAAAGCTAGTTTGCCTGTAGCTGTGGTAATCTTCACACTGTAAAGGCTGCCTGTTGTAGCGCCCCCTACTGTAATATTCAACTTATTTTTAACAGGATTAGGCGAAAGCGTAATTCGTAATTCATAATTCGTAATTACTACTTTAATAACGTTAGTATAACTTGTCTTTCCTAAAACATCTGTTGCTTTCACTCGATAGTACAAAGTATTTACATCCGAAGGAATGTTAGCATCTTGAACATTGTAGGCAGTTGCACCCGTTGATTTGCTATTGTTTATTGAAGTAAAATGTATGCCGTCCACACTTCTTTCAACGTTGTAGTTAGCAATGCTTGCCTCATTAGCAATTGACCATTTAACCGCAACGCCGTTTGCATTCTTGGTAGCAGATATATTCACAAAGTTTACTGCCAATGGAGTTGCGCCACTCAACACTACCTTAAACCTATTACCACCCTTACTAGCAGTATCTGTTGTAACATTGAAGCTGTAAGTAGGATTGCTACGAACATCAGTTGTTGTTCCTAAGAACTTATCTATTAAGGTTACCGATTGAAGGCTATCAATTGTTTCTAGTTGACTAAACTTCAAGGTATAACTACCTGCTTTAATGGCAACACCCAGTTGTGTAGTATCTGCAACGGTGGTATCCGGCAGATAAGCAATCGCTAATTTATTATCACCCTTATAAGCCACCAATGCCTGACTAGTTAAGCTCATGGAGGTTGCATCTAAGGTAGCATCGTACGCATTTGTTCCTTGCTTATTGTAAATAAGTAGTATCTCATCCAGTCTGGTATTGGCACTGTAGAATCCAATTCTAAGGTTTTTCTCTGTGGCAGTACCGAAGTATTGGGTGTTGGGATGCGTAGTACTTGTTTTGTGCGATTCACTAAATGTTACATTACCATTGGCATTTGCTTCCACAAAGAAGGCCTGACCACTCGCTATCACATTACCATAAGTATCATCAAAACCAGTTGCACCATTCACAATGTGACCATTAGAATAGGTGGTAAAATTGCCTGAACCAAATGGACTGAATGTCCACATTTTGTTATTAACGATGCTATTACTTGCCTTGAAAGCTGAGAAACTTATCTGACTAGGATATGGATTTGCCAACAATGTATTCTTATGAACAGCCAAATCATTCAATGCTACTGTAAGTGTACCAGTAGTTACCGTACCTGTTGCACTCAATGTAACAGCTTCTGGTGCTGCAGGAGAAGTACTATTCAATTGATTATTACAGTCATAATTACTACTATTTCTGTTTCCACGAACATTAACTGCATAGCCAACTCCCGGTGTTAGGTTCACACTCGTGCTAGCAATTCCAGTATAATGGCTGCCCTTTGTGGTTGCGGCATCGTAGGTAAGAATGGTATTTGCATTGGCGATAGTAGCATCAAAACCATTGCTATTATACTTATCAGTAGCTCCTCCATTACCTGTTGTTGTGCCACAAACTAATCCACCTGTTCCAGGACCAGTAACATACATTTGTTGTTGCCAACCAGCACGAACCGATTGAGAAACCGCACTACCCAAATAGCTATATCTACGCCCAAGAGGTTTAGCTGTGATATAACGTTCCACTGTTACATTGCCCACTATTGAACCTGCACTGGTAGCAATTCTTGCTGTTCCAGCAGCATCAGACTTAATCACCAAATTACCGCCTGTGGTCAATGTTGCACCACTTGCAATGGTTACAGTTCCTGCACTTGCTCCCGCAGTAATGTTGGTTGTGCCTCCTAATGTAGCAGTTGAGTTGCTATTCAATGTTAGATCCTTAATCGTATTGCTACCATTGGTAAAGTTGATTGTTCCAGCAGTTCCACCAATTACTAGTGAAGAAGAGGAAGTTGGCGTTATTGTTCCTGTTCCACTAACTGCGCCGTTGATGGTAAGCGTTTGTCCGTTTAAGCTAAGTGTTCCACTATTAATAGCCAAATTATTTAGCGTTGTTGCGCCAGCCAAAACAGGATAATTAGTGATACCTGTGGCAGGAATGGTGATATTGCTAGTTGTTAATGGCACACTGTAACTCTGCCAGTTAGCAATATTATTATAATCGGTACTCACCGCACCCAACCATGAACCTACTGTACCTGTAGTAATATCTCTTGCTGTTAAGCTAGGCTGCGTAAATGAATAAGCCGCAGCATTGGTACCTGTAATGGTAGAAGTACTAGTGATAGCCAAACTTGTACCAGGCGTTTTCTGACTGAAATTATAAGCAGGTATCAACGTTACATTATCGCCAGTTACTACTCCACTTAAAGTTGCACCAGATACAGGGGCTGTAGTTGTTCCATCATATACTTTATTAGCGGTAACTGCATTAGCAATCGTTAATGGTATAGCTGTTTCTGCTAGTTCTACATAGTTATAATAATTACTTGTAGCTGTTGGCGTGAAACTAAAACCGTAATAAGTAGAAGTAGCTGTTGCATTAATATTAGAATTACCTACTAAAGAGCCTCCAACATTATATTCCCACAACGATACTTTAGACGTTCCAGTGGCTGTTCCTCCATTATTATTAATGTTCATGGTATAAGAATAAGATGCAGGATTTTGTATCACTGTATAATATCTACTACCAAAACGAGCGGTACTGTAAGTAGGGCTAATTAATGGATATGCCCCTTCATTTTGCTGAATAATTACAATATTGGGACTCGTTGAGCAAGTGGCACATCCTGTGTAAGCAAACTGAACAGGGCGATAATTGCCTCCTGCACCAATTGGGTAAGTACCTGTAACACCGTTTGCAGTAAACCCTATTCCCATTGGCCCATTAATGTAAGAAGATGCACTACCACCAGACAACCCTGTTGACGGATAAGCCAATGACAGATTGTTAGTGATTGTAGTAGTTATTAATCCACTTGTCAAGGTAAGTGTACCGCCAATAACCATCGTTGCACCAGGTGTTGACCACGTAATCACATTCGTTGGACTACTCAAGTTGATGGTAAGGCTATTGATGTATGGCAACGTGCGACCAGGAATTGGAGCAGTAGGGAATGAAACCGTATTTCCTGGGAAGGTTTTGCTAGCACCTGTTAAAGTAATGGTACCTAAATCGTTGATGGTACCACCTGTGCCAGAATAAGTGCCAGAGAAAGTTAAGTTAACGCCAGTATTAATATTTAATGTACCGCCAGATATGGAGAAGTTGCCCAATGTTTCTGCAACGCCAACATTCAAAGTACCTCCTGCAAGTGTAAAAGTGCCACTATTAGAAACCGTAGTTGCCAAATTAACTGTTGCACCTGTGTTCACCGTGATATTATTAAAAGTGCTGACCGTTGGGGTAAAGTAAACAGTACCCGCTGTGCCATTAAAGATGATGCTACCAGCAGTGGTTGCGGTAATAGTACCTAATTGGCTACCAGCATTATAAGTACCATTCAAAGTAAGCGTTTTAGCACCAACACCCAACGTAGTGCCTGTAGCTACTACCAAGTTACCAACGGTGGCATCTACGTCTAGAACTGGTGGGAAAGTAGTACCCGCATTGACAGTGACATTTGCCC
>CANFLL010000034.1 GCA_947447825.1 Chitinophagaceae bacterium
GTTGTGAAGTATTTTTGAAGAGGGTCGGAATTAGTTTTTGAATCTGGGAATGTGTCTAATAGCCCCATTTTATCCAAAAAATCGAACAGCGAAGTTCTAATCTCGTCAGTTGCTTCTGAGTCTTCTGATTGGTGGTAACTTATCAGGAACACATCATAAAAATGCCCAGATTCCCATTCAACAGGCTTAATATCTTCAATGGGTAAATACCCGAATGGGGTTTTCTGTTTTTGACCTATCAAGCTCTGATATTTTTTAACCATGCCCTGTGCTATTTCTTTAGTAGTCATCATCATTTTAGTCATTTATAATTATCTCAGCCAGCTTATGTGTAAAGTAAAGTTTCATGGTGTTTGTTTATTATAAATATCATGTCCATCTGAAAACACCTAAATTATATTGATAGGATGTAGTAAAGGCGTTTTATAATATTTGGTGCTGTTTTCGCTGGAAGCTTAAATTGACAGAATGTGTAGTCAACGTTCCAAACACACCACACTTTTGTTATTGGAGTGATAAACAACAAAATTGGAATGGAAGGTAATATGATACACCACTATGATACATACAGCATATTAGTGGTAAACAAGCAATCGGTCATAAGAAGGATGTACACGCCATTTGAGGTGCTTTGTATTGAAAGTATTGATGAACTTGAATACGGGGCAAGCTTCTATGTGGATGAGGTGTTTCCTGATGAGGATGATTTGTTGTTATTTAAAATCGGTGGCAACCTGTTTGCGTATAATCACTTTATTATTACCGAAAGAATTTAATCTTCCAACTTTACCAATTCCGATATAGTGATTTCTAAGCCTGCTGCTAGTGCCAATAAAGTGGTGTAGGTAGGGTTTATCTTGGCTTTTTCTATTCTGTGTATCTGGCTAATTTCAACCTCAGCTTCATACGCCAACTGCTCCAGCGAAAGTTTCTTGGCTGTACGCAACAGCCTTAACCTCTCACCCAGCTTCGCAATTTGCTCCGTATTCCTGAGTTTATTCATTAATGCAAGAGTGGTGCATTTTGAAAAAAATATCATAGGCATATATGCCTAAATGAAAAATACTTCATATTATTGCCACCTATATTTCACTAGTGTTAAATAACCCTTTCAATGTTGGTCGTATTTTGGATTGAATACTTAAAAGTGTTTAAGGGATATTTTATTAGGGTTAAGGGTCAGAAACAATTAAAAAATGGCATTAGAGATATGACTTTCAAGTGTGTAATTGTTAATTTAAAATAATATTAAAGTGAGTAATAATCAAAAGCAGCCAACATTTGAAATGGCTAAAAGCAGAATCAAGGATTTTGCAAATGAGTTTTTACAAGAAATGGAAAAAATTCAGATTGTAGCATCTGATGAAAATAATATCACAATTGCTTTGGCAGAAAAGCATCTTTTAAAAGTAACAACTGAATTTCAAAAGTTAATAAAATTAATAAAATGATTAATGAAGACGTATTAAGGTCTGTACTACACTCGCTTACTGGATTCATTTATACTGAAATGAAAAAGGGCAAAACAGAAAAAGAAAAAGTAGAGTTAGATAAATACGAGGTCGAGTTTAAGAAATTGATTAATGAAAAACTGATTGAAGAAAATAAATAATTTTTAAATGAAAAAACTAAGCGATTTATCTCTTAAAGAAATAGTTGAGATGCTTAATACTAGAACTACAACAGAAATGATAGTTGATAGAGTTGTATTAGGTTTTGAGAATATAGAAAAAGTATTTAGAGGGCGAAGGCTTGATACATATTTTACAATACCACTTCTTTTACCATTTGATACCAATATAGAAAAATTGTTTGCATATTCTCCAAACGACACAAAAGGAATATGGATGAATATTGAAGCTATTACTTATGCAAGTGATGGAACAGTTTACTATAAAGCCAATGATAAAAATACCTTTTATGTGAATTTATATTTTGAACAAAATAATTAAAACTAAATTATGAAATTAAAAATACTAACAATTCTGATTTTTTTATTGATTACTTATTCTAGTCGGTCAATTGCACAGAACCAATGTGGATGTGACTATAGTGGTTGTCCTGTAAATATCCAAGGGGTGACATATTTTGATGTTTATTATGGTTCCAATGTAACACTAACAGCGCCTCAATTTCCAAGTCATTATCTATCTGGTAATTCTATTGTTTTTTGGATGTCAGCTTCTTATTTGACACCAGACTGGCCAACTAACTTGAATAATAAGACAAATGTAAGAATTCTTTCTCAACAATTAGGGTCGGTTGGCGGAGGTCAAAGCACTACTTTCGACCCTTATAACCTCGCAGCAAAATTATTTGGTAATGGAAATGGAAGGTACGATGTATATCCCAATCCAGATGTGTATTTCCTTGCTAACGGTAATAGTTATGGCAATTATTATCCTTCAAATGAATGTTGGTTTGGAAGGTCATATCGAGTTCATTTTTTAAATATTCCTACACCTAGTATTACTAATAGTAATTTATCTATCTGGAAAGGACAAACTACTGTTTTAAACGCACAAACAAATGTGGGTACGATACAATGGTATACTAATGCAACTTTTGGAAATTTGCTTGGAACAGGAAACTCAATTTCAGTAACACCCTCAACTACAACTACCTATTATGCAAGGGTTCAAAACGGTACTAGTGGATTAGTTTCAACATTTTCTGACTTTATTCCAGTTACCGTTACAATTATGCAGCCAACAACAAACCATTATATACTTTCAGGTTGCAATAGTGTTGTGCATAATTCAATGGTCTACACATCTTCTACAACTTTTACTGATACGATTAAGAGCTATCAGGGTTTTGATAGTGTTTATAATATATATGACATTCAAGTAAACATAATAAATCCAACTACAAATCAAACTAATATTAGTGGTTGCAATAGTGTTGCTTATAATGGTGAATTGTATACCAAATCTATATTGTTAACTGATACAATAAAAAGTTATCAAGGTTGTGATAGCATTTACAATATGACTAACATAATGGTCAATTCAATAAATCCTTCAACCTATAATTTTAAATACACTAATTGTAGTAACGTTAACTATAACGGAGTAAATTATACTTCATCAACTCAGTTTATTGACACAATTCGGAGCTATCAAGGGTGCGATAGTATATATAACAATGTAACAATTAATATAAATCCAATAACACCGATAACAAACTATGTAGCCTTATCTGGTTGTAATCAAGTTACTTATGATGGTGTAAGCTATACTAACTCTACTGTTGCTTTCGATACAGTTCGAAGCTACCAAGGATGTGATAGCATTTATAATGTATTGCTAATAACAATCAATAACATTACTCCGACAACAAAAACATCCTATGTAAGAGGGTGTAATAGTGTAGTGTTTAATAGTAAAATTTACACAAGTTCTACTTCTGTAGTCGACACAATCAGGAGTTTCCAAGGATGTGACAGTATTTATAATGTTACTAATTTAATAATCAATAAGGTAGTCCCAAAAATAGTTAGTCAAAATATTACTGGTTGTAATAATGTTACTTATAACGGGAAGACTTACTCTTCTACAAACTTTGTAAAGGATACACTAAGAAGTTATCAAGGTTGTGATAGTATCTATAGAACAACACTTATAATAATTAATAAGATTAATCCTGTCACCAAAAACACTAATATAAACAGTTGTAGCAGTGTTGTTTATAACTCTAAAACATACACTAAGTCTAGTGTTCTCATTGATACTGTTCGTAGTTATCAAGGCTGTGATAGTATTTATAACGTAGTAACGATAACAATAAATCCAATAAATGCTATCACTAAAACAGTAAATTATTCAGGATGTACAAGTTATTTATATAAAGGACACGTTTACAATACATCAACAACTGTTACTGATACCTTGAAAAGTGTAAGTGGGTGTGATAGTATTTATAACGTTGCAAGCATAAAGATTCTTTCAACATCGGTCTCAACTACAAAAGCGAGTATTTGTGCAGGAAGCTCTTATATTTTCAACGGTAACACTTATACTACATCTGGAATATATACTGCACATATTACCAATGCAATTGGTTGCGATAGTGCTGCGACTTTGAACTTGACCGTAAAAGCAATTAGTACAAGCACCACAAATGCAAGCATCTGTACGGGCGGCAGTTACACCTTCAATGGTACAAGTTACACAAAAGCAGGTAGTTATACTGTACATCTTAACAATAGTGTTGGTTGTGATAGTGCTGCAACATTGAATTTGATTGTCAAGTCTCCAAGTACTAGTTCCACAAATGCAAGTATCTGCTCGGGCGGTACTTATACTTTCAATGGGTCAACCTATACAACGGCAGGTAGTTACACTGCACACCTTACAAATGCAGCAGGTTGCGATAGTGCGGCAACGTTGAATTTGATTGTCAAGTCTCCAAGTACTAGTTCCACGAATGCAAGCATCTGCGCTGGTGGTTCTTATACGTTCAATGGTACGACCTACACGAAAGCAGGAAGCTACACTTTTCACCTGATAAATTCAGTTAGTTGTGATAGCGCAGCTACTTTGAATTTAACAGTGAAGGCAACAAGTACAAGTACCACTAATGCGAGTATTTGTTTAGGGGGTTCTTATACCTTCAATGGTTCAAATTATACTAAAGCGGGCAGCTATACTGCACACCTTACAAATTCAGTTGGTTGTGATAGTGCAGCTACTTTGAATCTTTCTGTAAAAGCAACAAGTACAAGCACTACAAACGCAAGCATTTGTGCTGGAGCAAGCTATATATTCAATGGTTCTACCTATACTCAGGCAGGAACATATACGGCACATCTAACAAATTCAGTTGGTTGTGATAGTGCAGCAACTTTAATATTGACCGTAAAAGCATTGAGTACAAGTATAACCAATGCAAGTATCTGTTCTGGAGGCTCATACACCTTTAACGGTACTTCTTATAGTATATCAGGTCGATATACGGCACATCTGAGTAATTCAGTTGGTTGTGACAGTACAGCTACTCTAAACTTGACAGTTAAGTCACTTTCAACATCTACAACTAATGCAAGTATTTGTGTAGGAGGTAGCTATACTTTTAACGGAACAGTTTACACAACGTCAGGAATTTATGTAAAACACCTTTCAAATGCAGTAGGTTGTGATAGTGCCGCTACTCTAGTCTTAACTGTAAAATCAACAAGTACAAGCACTACAAATGCTAGCATCTGCGCTAATAGTAGTTACACATTTAATGGTTCTACCTTCACTAAAGCAGGCAGCTATACTGCACATTTGACAAATGCGGTAGGTTGTGATAGTGCTGCAACATTAATACTAACTGTTAAATCAACTAGTACAAGCACCACCAATGCAAGCATCTGTGCGGGGGGTAGTTATATTTTTAATGGATTGGCTTACACTTCTGCTGGTACTTACAAAGTAACCCTTACCAATAGTACTGGTTGTGATAGTGTTGCTTCGCTAAATTTGACAGTCAAAGCTACAACTGCATCTACAACGACAGCTAGTGTTAAGCTTGGAGATAGTTATTTGTTTAATGGAACAAGTTATACTGCATCTGGAACCTATACTGCCCATCTAACTAATAGCGTAGGCTGTGATAGCGTTGCCACCTTAAGGCTAACTGTAATTAATCCAACAAGTTCTTCTGTTACAGCAAGTATATGTACAGGAGGTAATTATTTATTTAATGGAGCAAGTTATACTACTGCTGGTACTTATACTGCTCATCTGACAAATGCTGCTGGAGGGGATAGTATTGTTACACTGATTCTTATTGTTAATCAGCCAACATCTTCAACAACGAATGCAAGTATTTGCGCAGGAAGTTCATACACTTTTAATGGCTCTACTTACACAAGTGCTGGTAGTTACATAAAGCACTTAACCAATAGTTTAGGTTGCGATAGTGCAGCTACCTTAAATTTGAAAGTAAATGCAACTAGCACAAGCACAACAAATGCAAGTATCTGCACAGGAGGAGCATACACCTTTAATGGTTCTACTTATACTAGTGCAGGTAGCTACACTGCACACCTAACAAACAGTTTGGGTTGTGATAGCACAGCAACTTTAGTTCTTACTGTGAAGAAAGCATCAGCTACTACTACGAATGCTAGTATATGTATTGGTAGCAGTTATACTTTCAATGGAACAACCTACACAAAGGCAGGTTCTTACATAGCACATCTAACAAATGCGGTGGGTTGCGATAGTGTGGCAACATTGGTATTAGTAATTAAGTCAGCAACTACAAGTACTACCAATGCAAGCATTTGCCTTGGAGGTTCTTACACCTTAAATGGTGCGGTTTACAATACTTCTGGAACGTATACTGCGCATTTAACAAATGCAGCTGGTTGTGATAGTGCCGCTACTTTAAACTTAACAGTTAAATCAACTAGCACAAGTACTACCAATGCAAGCATTTGCCTTGGAGGTTCTTACACTTTTAATGGGTCTATTTATTCAGTTGCAGGCAGCTACACTGCACACCTCACCAATAGCCTTGGTTGCGATAGTACAGCTAACTTGGTGTTAGTAGTAAAAACACCGAGTACAAGTACTACCAATGTTAGTATCTGCGCAGGAGGTAGTTATGCCTTCAATGGCAATACTTATACTAAAGCAGGTTCTTACATAGCACACCTAACTAATGCAGTTGGTTGTGACAGTATTGCAACTCTGAACTTGATTGTGAAGCCAAATAGTAAGGATACAATAATAATTTCAACGGCAACACCTTACACTTGGCATGGTACTACTTACACAAAGAGTGGTATTTATACTTTCGACACCCTGAACAGTGTGGGTTGTGATTCATTAACTACACTAGTATTAAATTCTACTTTGCCAATTAGCTTCAAGGATTTCATTGCTTATAGCAACACAAATTCAATATTGCTTAACTGGAATACATCCATAGAAGTTAACACAATTAACTTCGTAATCCAACACAGTGTTGATGGCAAAAGCTTCACCAATATTGGCAGCGTAAATGCTATTGGTAATGGGGCAAATAACTATGATTTTACTGACAAAAACCCAATTAGTGGCACTAACTATTACCGCTTGCAAAGCATTGATAAGAATGGTGCAGTAAGCTACAGTAAGGTTGTAACTGTTCAATTTGCTAATGCTAACCGCTTTACGGTTTATCCTAACCCTGCTAAGAATGTGTTGACCATTTCGGGCGAACACATCGTAAGGGTTCAGGTGTTAAATAATATGGGTAGGGTTGTTAATACACAGTCCCTACACGATGCTAAAAATCCATTAATAACAGTTGATAGGTTATCTGCTGGTGTATACCATCTTAGAATACAAACAATGGATGGTAATTCAAACACTGTTGGATTCATCAAACAGTAAATAAGGTTAACTTATAAATTCAAGTGCAGCTACTTTAATTGGTAGCTGCATTTTTGTTTTAAGGCAATGAATTAAGCTGATATAGATTATGGTAAAGCTGTCAAAAACCACTTTAGTTATGCAGCTTTTTTGAGTGCACTTAATGAGTGTCATTTTGCTCGAAAATGCTACAATTTGCACACCCAAAATGTAAATTCATAACTGAAATGAACCTATTTTAGTACGCCTTTTATCCACTCTTAATCATCGGGTCCAGAGTTCGAGCCTCTGCGGAATCACAGGTTATTAAAGGGTTTCATTTAATGAAGCCCTTTTTTTATGTTTTCAAATTCTAGGTTTCCAAATATTCCTTCCTTTAAATCATTTTTCAAAAAGTGTTAGATGCATTTTAGCTGAATCATCTAATTTTCAATGATGAAAGAAAGTTTTAGGCAATTATTATTTTTATAAACCTGAGAGAAAATTGATTAGTTTACTTACAGCTTTTTTTCGGTGACTGTAGTTGTTCTTTTCGTCCATGGTCATCTCCGCAAAGGTTTGGGTAGCCCCTTCTGGAACAAAAATAGGGTCATACCCAAAGCCTTGCTGGCCAATTTGTTGAAACAAGATGTGTCCTTTGCAAATACCCTCAAATAAATGTTCTTCACCATCAAGTATCAACGAAATTACAGTTCTGAATTGAGCCGTTCTGCTGGTAATATTTTCAAGACTTAATAATAGTTTATCAATATTAGCCTGAAAATCTCTTCCTTCGCCAGCATATCGAGCACTTTTTACGCCGGGCTCACCATTTAATGCAGCCACTTCTAAGCCAGTATCTTCACTAAATACATTTTGATTGGTTAATTGATGAATTACAGTAGATTTTTCTGTAGCATTAGCTTCTAAAGTATCATGGGGTTCAGGAATATCGATATTTATTCCTGCTTCAGAAAGAGTTATGATTTTAAACTTACCTTCTGTGACCTTTCTTATTTCGTTTACCTTATTCTGATTGTTAGTTGCAAATATTAAAGTGCGCATATAGTTTATTAATAGTTATTTGTGAATAGTTGAAGCTGAAAGGTGAATGTTTAGAGCTTGAGTTGTCATTTTTTCCGAAAGTGTATAGATACAAATCAAATTCAATTTATCCCTTTTGACCTTCTACTCATAAATGTTGACTTTCAATTTTTTGTCTTTCAACTTGTAGCTCAAATATTAAACATTTTTTTAAGGCTCATCCAGAGTTTAGTTTTTTCCAATTTTACTGCTTCCGTTGTGCCAATCATCAATGATAAAGAGGGACATAACAAAATTTTTGCATTATTGAAATCCTGAATTTGATAATGAGGTACAGTAAACGGAAGGGTTATGTCATTACTAGTTACATCAAACAATAAAATGAATTTAGGTTGCGTTTCTGGCAGTAAAGCAGAATATGAAACAGGTGTTTTTGTATGGTTAATTATGGCCACATCATCAATAGTTAGTTTGCAAGCACCAAGAATTGTAGTGAGTAATTGCAACCATTCATCTTTAAGATAAACAGATGTGTCATCTTTCACAGTAATTGAAATTTGTTTTTTGTTACCCCCTAAATACAAAATCTTTACAGGGGGTATGCTAATGTTATTAGTTTTTTCAGTTGATTGAATAATAGGATTTATGGTGAGGGAAGCACTTTTTCCTGAAATATTTTCTTGAGTAATTACTAAATTATCCTTAAAAATACTAGGAATTAAGAAATTCGGTAACTGTATCTTATCTAAACTCATGGTTATTTTACAATATTAATAGAAATTCTTTCTTTGTTTTTCAGTTTCTTTGCGGTAAATGTAATGACATGCTAGAAACTTCAAAAATAAGCGTAACGAAAATAGCACAAAGCAAACTTAAAGATTTAGATTTCAGTAATCTCCCTTTTGGTAAGAACTTTACTGATCACATGTTGGTAGCTACTTATGCAAATGGTGGCTGGCAAAGCGTTGAAATTAGGCCTTATGAAGCACTTTCTTTGCAACCCTCAATAGTAGCAATTCATTATGGACAATCTATTTTCGAAGGAATTAAAGCTTATCGATATGAAAATGGTGATGCTTTAATTTTTCGTCCTTACGATAATTTTAAGCGTTTTAATGTTTCTGCTGAAAGGATGTGTATGCCAATAGTTCCTGAGAAAATTTTCATTGAAGGAATGAAACAATTGATTGAAATAGATAAGGAATGGATACCCACTGAAGCCGATCACTCCCTTTATATTAGACCATTCATGTTTGCCACGGATGAGATAATAGGGGTGAAACCATCAGAGAATTATCTTTTTATTATTATTCTTAGTCCTACAGGTCCGTATTATGCGGCTCCAATGAAGATTTTGGTTGAGGAAACTTATACACGTGCAGCTCCGGGTGGTGTAGGCTTTGCAAAAAATGCAGGCAACTACGCAGCAAGTTTGTTAGCAACACAAATTGCCAAACAAAAGGGTTATGACCAAATTTTGTGGACAGATGCTTTTGAGCATAAATGGTTACAAGAAGTAGGAACAATGAATGTGTTTTTTATCATTGGGAATACTGCGATAACACCATCTTTGGATGAAGGAACTATCTTGGCAGGCGTTACAAGAGATACGGCCATTACTGTTCTTAATGAGATGGGATTAACGGTGGAAGAGCGAAAAATTAGCATTGATGAATTGGTTGAAGCTTATGATGCGGGATCACTAAAAGAAGTGTTTGGTACAGGAACTGCTGCGACTATTTCATTAATTGAAAAACTAAAATATAAAGAAAAGGTATTGTCATTTAATTTGGATTTACTAACTGTTGCCCCAGAGTTAAAGAGTAGATTAGACGATATTAGAACAGGGAAAACAATTGATTCACACGGTTGGATGGTAAGTGTATAACTATTAAAAGTATTAAAGTTATCAACAGTAGTAAGGGTAACTTTTAATTTATTTTTAAATTATTAGTTATTTTATTTGGAAGTTCCAATATAGCCCGTTACTTTTGCCGTCCGAAAAAAAATATAAGGTTAAGGATGCCTACAATACAACAATTAGTAAGAAAAGGTCGTGATATTATCAGGGCTAAGAGTAAATCAAGGGCTTTAGACGCATGTCCTCAACGTCGTGGTGTTTGTACAAGGGTTTATACAACAACCCCTAAGAAACCAAACTCTGCGTTGCGTAAAGTTGCTAAAGTTCGTTTAACGAACAAAATAGAGGTTATTGCATACATACCTGGAGAAGGTCATAATTTGCAAGAACACTCGATTGTTTTAATCCGTGGTGGTCGTGTTAAGGATTTGCCAGGTGTTCGTTATCACATCGTTCGTGGTAGCTTGGATACTGCAGGTGTTAAAGACCGTAAAAAGAGTCGTTCTAAATACGGAACTAAAAAGGCAAAAGCAAAAAAATAGTTTAATTAAAAGTTTACAATACTAGGACATGCGTAAAGCACAAGCAAAAAAATTGCCTCTTGCACCAGATGGCAGGTTCAATGATAAGTTAGTTACTCGTTTTATCAACAATTTAATGTGGGATGGTAAAAAAAGTACCGCAATAACCATTTTTTACGACGCCGTTGATAAGGTAAGTAAAATTACCAACGAAGATGGTTATGAAGTTTGGAAGAAAGCACTTTCTAATATCACTCCAGCTGTAGAAGTAAGAAGCCGTAGAATTGGTGGTTCCACTTTCCAAATTCCCACTGAGGTTCGTGCAGATAGAAAAGTTTCTTTAAGCATCAAATGGATGATTCGTTACAGCCGTGAGCGTAATGGTCGTACAATGGCTGATAAATTAGCTAATGAAATAATCGCAGCTAGTAAAGGTGAAGGTGCTTCTTACAAAAAGAAAGAAGATATTCATCGTATGGCTGAAGCAAACAAAGCATTCTCCCACTTTAAAGTTTAGTTTACATTTACTTATATTTCAATATATTAGAAGAGGTTTCCTTCTCGGAAATCTCTTTTTTTATTTTAATAATCCTGAAAACTCTACACATACGCCATGATTTTTTTTGAGTATGTTTAATGAATATTCGTCGGCGGATTTATTAGTTTTATAGACAATTAACATTGATTTTTTCTTTTATTTGTGTCCAATCTCTATTTTGTTTATAGAAAATGTATTTATTTGTCCACTCATGCTTATTTTGCAAGATTAAAAAAATAGAGTTATGCTTTCAATGAAGACACAATATGCTTTTAAGGCATTAATGTATTTGGCACAAAATGATAATGGTGAACCAGTACTGATTGCGGAAATTGCGGAAAAGAAAAATATACCCCTTAAATTTTTGGAAAATATTTTGTTAGAGCTGAAGAAGTCTGGGATATTGAATAGCAAAAAAGGAAAGGGTGGAGGATACTTTTTTAATCAGCCCCCTTCTGATGTTCGTTTAGCAAAAGTTATCAGATTAATTGAAGGCCCTATTGCATTATTGCCTTGTGTTAGTCTTAACTTTTATCAAAAATGTAAAAATTGTGAT
This sequence comes from Chitinophagaceae bacterium, assembly GCA_947447825.1. Classification (GTDB taxonomy): domain Bacteria; phylum Bacteroidota; class Bacteroidia; order Chitinophagales; family Chitinophagaceae; genus Parasediminibacterium. The sequence continues at coordinate 11,849 of CANFLL010000034.1, forward strand.
GAACGAAATTGTGGGCTGAGTGATGTACTAAAGGAAGTAAGAGACGCCACTTTAAGCATTTTAGAAAGTAAAACGGTAGCAGATATTGCAAATGTTAAATCATAATTAGTATGTTTGCCAAAACAACTAAGAAATGAAGAAATTATTTACAATTCTATTACTAATTCCAATTCTTTCACAATCCCAAAGTTTAATTGGAGGAAATAATATTATAAAAGCTAATCTTACTGCTTATGCTTTAGGGAATTTTGGACTGACTTATGAAAGGCATATTGCTCCGCATTTAACACTTTCACTTGGAATCAACAAAATGCCTTCTAGAGGTTTGCCTTTTAAAACTGCCATACAGAATAATTTCTCTTCTTCGGTAATTGATTATGAAAATACTACAGTTTCTAACTTGTCCATTACACCTGAATTAAGATTTTATATTTTAGGTGGAATGAGAGGGCTTTACTTAGCTCCTTATCTAAGATACACATCAATGGATGTAAATATTCCTATTAAGTATTCAAATAAGGCACTCGGATTTGTTGATTTAAATCAAAAAACTACTTTCTCTGGTTCAATTACCTCTATGAGTGGAGGATTAATGATTGGGACTCAACACCAGCTTTTCAAAAAAGTAGTTATTGATATATGGATAGTTGGTGGACATTATGGATCAGCTAGTGGAGAATTGAATGGTGCTTACAAGGCCACAGATTCAAATCCAAATTCTAATGTTTCTGTTATTGAAAGAAGCACCATCAAAAGCGGTATCGAGTCGCTAAACCCACCACTTGTCACTTTAACTCCAACTGTTACCCAACAAGGTAATCAAGGTAATGCTCAAATAAAAGTTAGTGGTCCTTGGGCAGGAATTAGAGCTTTGGGTGTAAATGTGGGTATTCGTTTCTAATGTTTTTATTATTTCTTTAATCAAGCCTTAGTTTTCTAAGGCTTTTTTGTTTTTTGTAATTGCTAATCTATTATTATCAACTGTTTCTATTAGTTTAGCACCCAAATTTAGTATTATGGCTCATTCTTTTTTATCTCATTTGTTTGAAAAACAATCCTACAATCCTGATAACTTTTTTCTAATTGCTGGACCGTGCGTTGTAGAAAGCGAAGAGATAGTAATGGAGATTGCCGACCGGGTATATGCTATTTGTAAACGTTTAGAAATTCCTTATGTTTTTAAAGCGAGCTACCGAAAAGCTAACCGAACAAGTGCAAACTCTTTCACAGGTTTGGGCGATGATACTGGATTAGAACTAATTAAAAAAGTAGGAGATGTGTATTCACTTCCTACCACTTCTGATATTCATGCACATGAAGAAGCTGCAATTGCTGCCCAATATATTGATATATTGCAAATACCTGCTTTTTTATGCAGGCAAACAGATTTATTAGTGGCAGCTGCCGAAACTGGTAAAATTGTTAATGTGAAGAAAGGACAATTCTTGAGTGGTCCTTCCATGAAATTTGCAGTTGAAAAAATACAAAAGGCTGGCAATAACAATATAATGCTTACTGAGCGTGGTAACACTTTTGGATACCAAGATTTGGTGGTAGATTATCGTAATATTACTTGGATGAAAGAACAAAATGTGCCAGTTATAATGGATTGTACGCACAGTTTGCAACAGCCTAATCAAACCAGTGGCGTTACTGGTGGTAATCCACAATTAATTAGTACAATAGCAAAAGCAGCTATTGCAACTGGTGCAGATGGCTTGTTCATTGAAACTCATCCAAACCCAGCACTTGCAAAAAGTGATGGAGCTAACATGCTGCAATTAGATTTGTTAGAACCGCTATTAGAACAATTATTGAAAATAAGGAGAGCTGTCATTTAAGCTCTCTTTCAATTATGGGCAATATTTCTATTGATTGAATTTTGTTAGGATAGGTTTATCAACTCTTGTATGTTCTTAATTTTTATGTTTTTACCATCACTTTCAACAATATCATTTTCAGACAAATCACTTAAAACCCTGAATACTGTCTCGTAAGTGGTTCCTGCAAAAGAGGCAATGTCTTGTCTTGACAAGTTCATGTTTATGTGTCCAGATGCGGTTTCCCCAAACTTTTCTTTCAATCTTATTAATGCGCTTGCTACCCTACCTTTCACTGGCATGTGCGCAAGGTTTTGCATATTTTTTTCCGATTCCTGTAATTCATCAGCAAAAAACATCATCAATTGAAGCGCATAAGCGTGATTTACGGTTAATGAGGTAATAAAGAAATCTAAATCAATAAAACAAGTAGTTACGTTTTCAATAGCAGTAGCTGATATTGGATAGTTAGGATTATTGCCCATTCCTCTATGTCCAAAAATATCTCCCTTTTTGGCAAAGCGAAGTATTAAATCTTTGTCATCTCCCCACTTTTTGTGCACTTTCACAGTTCCAGAATATACAAAATAAATACCCTTAACTTTTTCTCCCTCTGTAAATATTACCTCGCCTTTTTTGTATTCATACGTTTTTCTGTTTAGGTTTATGGCAGGCAACCATTCTTTTAAACATAATTTGCAGAAAACACAATTTTTTAAATCACAACCCTTTTTACTTTCCTTCATTCACCTTCCTTTTTAAATTAACATTCACGATTTCTTGCAATATAACAAGAAATAAAAATAGGGTAATCACTCAAGTAGCTTTTTTTGCATTTAGATGTTTTAGTTTATATATGAAGATGTTTGTTTTGCACATCAACTTCTGCTTAAATAAAACGGCAATGAAAACTCCATCCGTTGCCGCTTTCACTCACAAAGGGGCAATGAATACCCCATTTGTTGCTCCTTTCGCTCCAAAAGGGGCAATGAATATCTTTTTTGTTGCCCCTTTTGCCCCAAAAAGGGCAATGAATACCCCATCTGTTGCTCCTTTTGCATCAAAAAGGGCAAGGTGATGACCTTAAATCTTTTTAATAATTCTTTTTTGATGCCTTGTTTGTTAACTTATTCTCTATTACTAGCCCTAATTAATCAATTTTATGGTTTACACACTTTAACGAACCTCTTTTTGGTTTACTCTCCTTTAATGACTTGAATAAAAAGAGTGATTGATTCATTTTAATCAATTATTGAATGTTATAAAAAAGTTTGTATCTATATTTTTGTTTAAAACATTACCATGAACAAGTATGAAGAAATAGTTGGAGACTTTTATATTACCACAGAAAAAAGCAAAATGGATGTTGTTGCCATTCATGATTTTTTGGCAAATCATTCAGGTTGGAGCAATAATATTCCGATTGAAAAAGTAAAAAAAGCCATTGATAATTCTCTGAATTTTGGACTTTTTCACCTTGATAAACAAATTGGTTTTGCACGGGTTATTTCGGACTATTCCACTATTGCCTACTTAGGTGACATTTATGTATTAGAAAACTATCGAGGTAAAGGGTTATCTAAAATGTTAATGGAGACTGTAATAATTCATCCAAATCTGCAAGGATTGCGCAGGTGGATTTTATTAACCTCCACAGCAGATTGGTTGTATGAAAAATATGGGTTTATGAAATTACCAAAGCCTGAAATATATATGGAACGCCATGATCCTGATGTTTACAAGAACGTTAATTGAGTACTTTATTTTTAAAATTGTTTTAATCCTTAGCAAATGACTTTGTACTAACTGAATTTTGTTAAAAGAGAAATCCTGCTTATTGAATCGTTTTAATAGGGATATGGGATATTAGCCAATTGGTGAAATATGTTAAATTCAGTATTTCTATTGAAATATTTATTTTAATATCTAGTTTTTACATTGACAGCAATCCCTCCCACTTCATTCGCATTTTTTCTATTGCGCCAGATGAGATATTCGGAAAGAAAAGAGCCATTCTGTATTAATTCGGAACGTTTCGGAAAGCAATCCACAGCCCTTGACGAGTAATATTGCAGAAATGTTTTAATAAAATAGTTGACCATGAGAAAATCTTTGCTTGCAGTTTATACAAAAAAGTTTCAAAGCATCACTACCATTATTGGAGTACTATTACTTTCTATTATTTTCTCACTTACTAATAATGCGCTTGCCCAAAAAGGCACAACAAAAATAAATAGGTCAGCAGATGGCAAACAGTTCTTTTATTTTGATAATGGCGGAAAGCTGAAATCAGCTCTTAAAGTATATTATTTTAACCCAAAGCCCAATGTTGATAGTCTGCCAATTGTTATACTAATGCACGGGGCGCATCGTGATGCATCAGCCTATTTGGATGGACTAATAGATGCAGCAACTGTTTTTAATTGTGTAATTGTTGCACCCGAATTTGACAAGGATACTTATCCCGAAACAGACATGTACAATCTTGGTAATGTTTACAGCAAAAAAGAACATCGGTTTAATCCTAAAGAGGAATGGACTTTTGAGCTAATAGAACCCCTATTTGATGAAGTGGTTAAACAAACCCATAACACCAATAAAGGATATTATATGTATGGTCATTCGGCAGGTGGTCAATTTGTAACCCGTTTTTTATTGTTCGAACCAGTAAACAGAATCATAAAGGCAGCAGCGGCGAACCCTGGTTGGTACACACTGCCATCAATAGAGGTGAATTTTCCTTTTGGACTACAAAAATCTAATGTTCCTCCAGCAAATGTTCCATCCATGTATGCCAAGAAACTTTTTCTTTTGTTGGGAACTGCTGATGTGATAAGAGAAAGTGTTGACTTTAACTCGTCGGCACAAGCGGATGCTCAAGGAAAAAATAGGTTCGAACGAGGGCAGTTTTTCTTTAATATGGCCAAAAAAAATGCAAAGGAATTGAATACATCATTTAATTGGACGGAAGTTTTTGTGCCAGGAATTGGGCATGACAATCAAGGAATGAGCAAGTTTGCCCTATCATTATTTTTTATGGATATAAAATAGACTAGCGGAAAGAGTTGTTGCCAAACTGTGGTAAACTTAATTAGCACAAGAAAAAAATTAGTAATCAATGCTTGAATGGTAATAGTGGCTTTTCTGGGCAAATACACTTTCACACGTTTTTTAATCATTAGTACTCATTTTATTGAGAAATACATTAGTCACAATTAATAGTAAACATTGGTCATAACCCATTATAAAATTATTTAAATGAAGTTCTTAAAGAAACTCTATGTTCAAGTACTAATAGGTGTAGTATTAGGTATTTTGGCTGGTTACCTTTTTCCATCCTATAATAGTGTTGGAAAAATGATAGGAGAAGGCTATGTGAACTTAATAAAAATGTTGATTGCTCCTCTTATTTTCTTTACTGCAACTGTAGGCATTGCAGGCTCTGGCAACATGAGTAAGGCAGGGCGAATAGGAGGGAAGGCAATCATTTATTTTGAAATTGCTTCTACCATTGCCATGATTTTAGGTGTAGTTGTGGTGAATTTGCTTCAACCAGGTGTTGGTGTTTCAACTCAAAATTTAGCTGTTAAAAGCATTGACACTTATGTGCAGTCGAGTAAGGATGTAAAGTGGAGCGATTTTATTATGCACATCATTCCTAGTAATGTGGTTGATTCTTTTGCCAAAGGAGAAATTTTACAGGTACTAGTTTTCTCGGTTTTATTTGGCATAGGGCTTGGAAAATTAGGCGACAGTGGCAAATCGATTGTTATCACTTTTGACAAAATAAACAAAGTTCTGTTCGAGATATTGAATATGATTACCATGCTTAGTCCGTTGGGCGCATTCGGCGGAATGATGTTTACCATGGGTAAATTTGGATTCAGCACATTGGTTGTTTTAGGAAAGCTGATGCTCACATTTTACCTTGCTGCAGGCTTTTTTATTTTTGTAATTCTTGGACTAGTCTTAAAATATTACAAGCTAAACATCTTTAAGTTATTAGGATTTATAAAGGAAGAAATTTTAATTGTTGTTGGATCCTTTAGTAGCGAATCTGTTTTGTCTAATTTGATGTATAAACTAGAAGAAGCAGGTTGTGCACCTTCTGTTGTGGGATTAGTTATCCCAACAGGTTATAGTTTCAACTTGGATGGAACTTCTATTTATCTAAGTATGGCCGTCTTATTTATTGCACAGGTTTTTAATGTACACCTTGATGTATGGCAACAAGCAACCATTATTGGCATATTAATGATTACCAGTAAAGGTGCTGGAGGCATATCCGGAAGCGGGTTTGTAGTTCTAGCTTCAAGTTTAGCGGCCATCAAAGTAATACCAGTGGAAGGTCTTGCATTGTTAATAGGCGTTGATCGTTTTATGAGTCAAGGAAGGGCTATCACAAATATGATTGGCAACACAATCGCAACAGTAGTAATTGCAAAGAATGAAAATTTATTGGATATGGACATTTACAACGCCGTTGTTGAAGGAAAGAAAGTAGCAACCCAACAATTGAATGTGTATCCTTTTCCTCAACAAGAACCGGTTGAAGCATTGTAAACAAGTACTAGCGATTTAATTGAACGATATGAAAAAAATGATATTATTTCTAATCATTACAGGAGTACTGCAATGGCATTCAGTAGTTGCCCAAGAAATCGATTCTACACTTGCAGTATCTGGTAATGTGCATGTATTGAGATTACAGAAAAGTTACACGATTGGTGATGGATTGGTGCTAAGATCTTCTGTGGGGAGAGTAACTTTCAATCAAAGTTTGCAAACTTTATACCTTATTAATTCTAGCAATAACTTCAATACAACAAACTCAGGTTTTAGCATAAACAGATCGAGGTTAACCATGAAAGGGAATCTTTTCGATAGAAAATTAACCATGATTATGCGTGCTAATTTTGCAAATAATTATCAAAGTTCTACAAGTGGATCAAGGGCATTTAACTCGGAATTAGATGAAGCGCTCATTCAATATAGTGCTAATCCAAAGCACACATTTAATATTGGGCTGAGGGCAGACTACATTGACTCTCGTGAACTCAGGGTTGAAGGGGAAGACCTTAGTTTCATCGGGCGAAGTGCTGCATCGCAAGCTTTTGATGCCATTTTTGATTATGGTATTCGCTATGTTGGAAAATATAATATTAACACTAATCAATTGCTGAAAACCTATTTGTCCATTACAACAGGAGAAGGAAGGGCTAGTTTACAAAAGAATTATGGAGGATTGAAGTATGGTATTCGTTTAGATTATTATCCCTTGGGCGAGTTTTCGCATGGAGGTGATGCGCAAATGGAGGATTTGGAAAGAGAAACTAAACCAAAGCTAGTTGTAGGTGGTGTTTGTAGTTATAATGATGGTGCCTCCTCTGCTTTTGGAACAAATGGAGGAAGATTTTTATATGGTGATGCAAATGGCAAAGTTTTATTGCCATCTTACACTAAGTACATCTTCGATTTCATGTTTAAATTTCGTGGATTCTATTCGTTAGGAAGTGTAATGGCAACCACTGCAACTGTTCCTACAAACATTACTGGTGCTTATTCGCTGGCTGGAAAGTTCAATACTTACACAGGATTATCGATGCATCAAGTTGATTCTACTGTTAAGTCAAACCTGAATTTGGGCACTGGATTAAATATTCAAGCAGGGTATTTATTGAAATCAAATTGGGGCTTGGGCGTACGCTACTCACAATTGAATTGTGATATTAATTCGGCTTCTTTTGCTAATTATAATAGAAACTACAGTTTTATAGTTACTAAATATTTGGCGGGAAATGATTTAAAGATTCAAGCCCAATTCGATTATTTTCAAGTAAGAAAAAGCTTGCAATCTTCTAATAATACTGCCAATTGCAATGGTCAGCTAATGTTTTGTGTTAATTTATAAATGATATATAATGATTGCTACGAAAGTTAATACACTTTTTTTTATTGCTTTGATGCTCTACTCCTCAATAGCCTTTTCTCAAAAAGCAGCTAGTAAATTAATGCCCAAAGATTCCACTTTGTTATATATAAATGGGGAAGGAACTTTTTTAAGATTGGGCAAACAAGATGGGGTAGTCTTCAATTTTGTAACTACAACTCAAACTGGCTATCAGTTTAATCAACTAGATTCAACAAATGGAAAAACAAATACCAATAAACTCTCTCTGAACCTTGTGCGAATGGCGTTTACGGCAAGTGGACTAAAAAACAAAGTATCAATGGGAATTGTAACAGATTTTACTGGTACATCAGGGATTTTAGAAGGTTGGGTTGGTATTTCTGTATTGAACAATCATGGTAAGTTGACGCTTGGACAAAAGCAAACAAATACAAACAATAGGCTAGCAATGGCAGATGAAAAATACGCTCAAACAATGGCACAATCAATTGCTGGTAAATCTACTGATGGAATTGTTTATGGCGGATTGATGCAAAATTTTGTTGGTTCAACCAGAGAGGGCGGATTATTTTTTGAAACAAACTTTAGTGTCAACAAGTGTAAAGTCTATCCTTCTGTTTCCATAACTACAGGCAAAGGACAAAACTTCTTTGCCACTCAGTCTGGCCCAGGGTTTAAGTATGGCGGAAGAATTGATGTTTTGCCAATGGGAGATTTTATTAAGAATGGGGCATTCATTGCCCATGACATTTATAGAGAACCTAAACCAAAATTGGCTATTGGCGTTGCAGCAAGTTATAACGTAAAAGCTAATAGCCCAATAGGTTCCGACAATGGAACTATCGTATCCCTTTATAATGATTCTAAGGTTCAGGATTGGGCAAACTATAGGAAGCTAGTGGCCGATGTAATTTTTAAATATTATGGTTTTTCTTTTGTGAGTGAGTATGTTAGTGCTAGTATCTCTGGTAAAAACTTATTTACCAATGCAAGTGCAACAAGCAAGCTTACAGTGGCAAATGCTAGTTCTATTTATAATTTAGGTAGTGCCGTTAATTGTCAGACTTCCTATTCATTAAAAAATGGTTGGACTTTCGATGGGCGTTTTACCCACATAACCCCAGAAACCTACCTCCCAACCTCATTGGTTCATAACCAAACTTGGTACACGCTAGGCGTTAATAAATATTTAAGTGGAAACGCAGTTAAACTCGGATTAAACGCAAATTATATTGAAGACAATAACTCCACTCTCTACAAAAAATCACTAACAGCAAATCTTGCAGCTCAATTAATCTTTTAAAAATGATTGCTATGAAAAGAAATAGTATAATATATATACTCGCCTTGTTTATGTTGACTGCTTGCAGTTCAAAGCTAGATTTCACTACACCCTCCACACCAGTAACCCCTCCTGTAGTTGGCAATACTGAATTAATTATTTCTGAACTTTCTACTGCCATTAATACCTACACCGGACCTAATGGGTTGAAGAGCAGGAATCATTATGTAGAGTTATGGAATGGTACCACAAAAAGCATCGATTTATCAAATTATGCAATAGGCTATCAAGCGGTTACGGATACCAATACGCTGTCTGTTTGGAAATTTCAGACAAGCAACTTTTTTATTTTAAAAGGTATTTTGTCTGCGTCTAAAGCTTATGTGATTGGTTCTCCCATTGCAGACACGGCTGTAATAAAGTCCGACACATTATGGGGCACATCAAGCACTGCCTCAGCAGATGCCTCCTCTCCGTTGCAATTATCTGGTAACAGTGCAATAGCCTTGTTGAAAAAAGATGCAACAGGTAGTTACAGTTTAGGTGGCGTAAATTTTAAAATAGTAGATGTATTCTGTAGTCCATCAGTTGCCAGACTAGCTTTTACAGGAACACAAAGTTCTAGAAATAATATCTATTGGGCAATTGGAGACACCACCACTGATACTAGAAATAGAACATTTAAACGCAAGAGTACTGTTACAAGTCCGCAGCCAGATTGGAGTATTTCTAATGCCATTGGTAATTCTCAATGGGAAGTATCGGGAGACAAAAAATGGGACTTTACCAATGTTGGCATATTTACTATTCATTAGGTAAATACAACGCTTATTAATCTTAGCTAGATGCAACGCCTGTTCCCATTTCGTTGGGCAACATGAGCCATTCTATTGCCTATCATTTTTTAATTTTCACAACTAATAAAATGAAATCACTAGCACATTTCACGTTGGTTTATCTCTGTGTTTTATTATCTGCAGTTTCTTGTACACCCACTTCTGTAAACCCTACTGGAGAAACAAGCAACACTGTTTTTTCAGTTTCTGTTACCAATGGCTATGGTTCGGGTAAGTACAAAGTGGGGGATACTGTTCATATATGGAGTAGAGAGTGCACAGATAATGAAACTTTTACTGGTTGGTTGGGCGACACCTCTTCATTTGCAGGGAATATCGAATGGCACACTTGGTTTTTAATGCCTGCCAAAAATATTAAAGTAACAGCCTCCTTTCAGCCAGTAAATTACAAGATGGTACATGAACGAATAAGGGGGAAAGACATGGTGAAAAATGTTTATTATAACCTTTCACCAGCCAATAAGGGTATTGTTTACTTGTTTCATGGAGCGGGAGGTTCTGCTAGTTATTGGGTAGAAAACTATGAACCTGTGGCCTTATTGAAAGACTTATTAGTAAATGGATTTGGTGTGATTATTACTGAGGCAGAAGAAGTGTCCCTAAAAACAGGAGGTGGTTCGCCTAGATGGAATACCACAATTTTAGATAGTTCTACTAATACAGATTTTGCTAATCTAATAACCCTAACAGATACTTTTATTAAAAGAGGGCTTATCAACACTATCGTTCCAAAATATTCTATTGGTCAAAGTAATGGTGGTAGTGCTTCCATTGCAGTTTCCTCTTATTTTAAGTTCAAAGCCGGAATAGCTTACTGTGCAGCAGGTGGTGCAGCAACTTCTGCTATTTCTGCCACAACCAGTCCCGTTATGTTTTGTTTGCAACAACTAGACAATAATAGTTTGATGGGTGTTACTGGTAATGCAAATGCCATCAAAAACTCCAACACTTTAAAGAGCAAAGGCATTTGCAGTGCGTACTTTCAAAATATCCCATCTCCACTTTATGCCGAAAGATTTGCCAGAAATGTTGGCATCTCCATCGCACTTTCTACTGCTATTTTTAAAGAGATTAAAGCCAATGGGTTGCTAGATAGTACCAATCATTTTATGGGTTATTATGATAATTTATGGAATGCAGTAAAAGCACACTCACAAAGTTTTCCCTCAATTTCAGGGTTGTCTTCATCTCAAAAAGCAATTGTTAATGAGCAACTAAATTGCCTTACCACTGCCCACCAGTTTTATAGTGATCATAATTTATCAACCATCAAATTTTTAAACAATCCATGTTCATTTCATTAATAAACAAATAGCGTTGTTAGGCAACTTGTCAATTTTTGAGGAGGAATTAAAATGAATAATTGAACACAATTTAGACGGATGCAAATAAGTTTTTCGCGTAATAACCGAAATGCCAACCCTATAAGGGTTCAAAACCCTTATAGGGATTCACCGTCAGCGAAAAACTTATTTACACCAGTTTATGCTTGCTTTTCAATTTCCCTATTCTCTTTAAAATCCATGCTGCTTTAGGGGGTAAAACTCCCTTGAGTTATAAAAAGAAAATATTTTTTAACCGTAAAATAGTATCACAGATGGAAAGTACCAACAAACAAGAGATGGTTTTAAAGGAATTAAAACGTATCGGAATTAAAAATGAACAATTCTATTATCAGCTTCCAGCTAAAGAATTGGTTGAACAAACACTGTTTAGAAACGAAGGAATGCTGAATGACACTGGCGCACTGTGCATTAATACCGGCATTTTTACAGGGCGTAGTCCAAAAGACAAGTTTATTGTAAGAGACTTACTTACCGAAGACACGGTTGATTGGGGCGGATTCAATAACCCGATTGAGGAGCATTATTTCATTGCTTTAAAAAACAAACTTTTAGCCTACTTAAACAATAAAGAAAAAATATGGGTAAGAGATGCCTATGCTTGTGCCGATGCTAAACATCAGCTAAACATCAGGATAATAAATGAAAACCCTTGGAGCAATATATTTTGCTACAATATGTTTTTACGTCCAGAAACTGATGAACTAGATAGTTTTTTACCAGAATGGCATATAATTCAGGCGCCTAGTTTTTTTGCGGATCCAACTATTGATGGCGTCATCTCAACAAATTTCTCCATCGTATCTTTCACACACAAAATAATTATCATTGGAGGATCAGGATATACAGGGGAGATGAAAAAAGGCATTTTTACCATTCTAAATTATATCCTTCCAATACAAAAAAACATTTTAAGCATGCATTGCAGTGCTAACATAGGCAATGATGGTGATGTGGCTGTATTTTTTGGATTGAGTGGAACAGGAAAAACAACACTTAGTGCAGACCCCGAACGGAAGCTGATAGGCGATGATGAACATGGCTGGACTGATGACAGTGTTTTTAATTTTGAAGGAGGATGCTATGCAAAGTGTATTGATTTAAGCGAAGAAAAAGAGCCTGAGATTTTCAATGCCATAAAAAATGGGGCATTAGTAGAAAATGTAGTCTTTAAAGAAGGAACAACCACGATAGATTTTGCAGACAAATCAATTACTGAAAACACAAGGGTTAGCTATCCATTGAGTTATATTAGTAATGCTGTTGCCCCAAGTATTGGTGGTGTGCCCCAAAATATTTTTTTTCTTACATGTGATGCTTACGGCGTTTTGCCCCCCATTAGTAAGTTGTCGCCCGAACAAGCAATGTATCAATTTATTAGTGGCTACACGGCAAAAATTGCTGGCACAGAAGCAGGAATTACCGAACCTAAAGCCACCTTTAGTGCTTGCTTTGGTGCACCATTTCTTCCATTACACCCAGGATATTATGCTGAAATGTTGGGAAAAAAGATTAAGCAACATAATGTGAATGTTTGGTTAGTGAATACTGGCTGGAGTGGTGGCGGTTATGGTGTGGGCAAAAGAATGAAACTGTCCTACACTAGGGCAATGATTACTGCCGCATTAAATGGTTCATTGAATAATGTTGAATATAAAACCAATCCCGTTTTTGGAATAATCACTCCATCAACATGCCCCAATGTACCTTCTGAAATTTTGAATCCAAAAGACACTTGGATTGATAAGGAAGCTTATGATAATGTGGCAAACAGTTTAGCCAAAATGTTCATCAATAACTTTAAAAAATATGAGGCTGGGGTAAATGCAGATATTGTAGCAGCAGCTCCCAAAGTATTCTAAAAAGGGATGAGATATTGGTTTTACCACAATCATCGCAAGTTGAAAACAAGTGAGATGTAAGGTTGAAAAAAGGCAAAGTGAGCAGTGTTTTGTATAAAGTCAGCACTCTTTTAGTAATTCTGGACCAGATTGGTACCAGTCCGGTCCAGACTACCCCTAGTCTTGTCCGGTTTTGGTGAAACTGGACCAGATTAGTACCAGTCCGGTCCAGACTGCCCCTAAACTTGTCCGGTTTTGGTGAAACTGGACCGGATTGATACCAGTCCGGTCCAGACTACCCCTAGTCTTGTCCGGTTTTGATGAAACTGGACAAGATTAGTACCAGTCCGGTCCAGACTACCCCAATTCTTGTTCGGTTTTGATGAAACTGGGCGAGCGATGGGAAAAGTAGGGTTAGATAAACCAAAATATGATTCAATTGGAAAGTTGATAAGGTGCAAGCTGGTTGACTTATAATCCTGGTTGTAGTTATAATTAATTTGCTGTTTGGGATATTGCATTCACAAGAAGAACAAAATAGATATGAAATTTCCCTAACTCTCAAGCTTAGATAAACTGATGAAATAATACAACACAATCCTTGTGTTCTTGGTGGAAGCCTTAGTGAAAATTGTGGTTAAATTCGCCCTGAATAGTTACCTTAATTGTATTATACCCACAAATAAAAACGCCACAATCATCACAATTGCGGCGTTTTTAACTTTATTCCTCCTACTTATTTAATACTTGAACTTTTCACAAACCGTGGTAGGTTGAGCCTAAAGAGAGCTGAGCGAAAGAATGGATAGGATGATAAAGTGAATCCTTTCTTTTATTTCTTAATGCCCACAAAACGAATAACATCCGCTTTGCCATTGTGGTATTTTCCTTCCTTCAATTCTATTTGTTGGGTTTCTAGTAATTCAATTTGTAATTCTGCAAAGTCTTCCAAAAGCATTTCTTTGCTGTAAAGCATCGATAGCTCTTTTGGCCCGCCAGAAGTGTTTTGAAGTTGCAATGGATTGAAAGCCTCCAAAATTATCCGACCTCCTGGCTTCAACCAGCCAATCACTTTTCTGTGTATCTGCCTTCTGATTGTGGCAGGAAAATGAGCGTATATGAACGCAATAACATCAGTACTAATCAACGGATAAGCAGCTTTTTCCACATCCTGTATCGTATAGCTTAACCGAACATTTTTTCTGTTAGCCAATTGTAATGCCTTACTTTTTCCAGCAACACTGGTATCAAATGCATTCACCTCCCAACCTTTTGAAGCCGCATACACAGCATTTCTACCTTCTCCTTCGCAGGGTAAAATTAGGCTGCCAGATGTTAAACTGTCCATTTGCTCTGCAAAAAACACATTAGGTTCTTCGCCATAAGCAAATCCTTCTTCACGATAACGTTCATTCCAAAAACTACTCATACACTTTAATTTACCTTTTCTTTTTTCAAATGTACTTGCATTCAGTGTTACGTAGCCCTTAAAATAATTCAAACAGTTAATTGGCTTTCCTCCGTGCATTAGCTTATTCTATAATTAGCAATACAAGTAGTCAACATAATAAAGACTTAACCCCCGTTTGCATATTGCTCTCTTAACTTTTAGTTTTTTTACTGAGCCATACTTCAGTGTTCAGCTTGATGGGTCGTCAATTTTGATAGTTTTCTGGAAAGTTAAATTACGTTCCTTGAAAGTCCAGAAACCAATTTTCCTAGTGCTACCTTTTTAGTAACTCTTCAGGGGTTATTTACCACTAAGCAAACAAGGAAAAAACAAAGTACACTAAGGTTTAGAGTCCCCCAATGGTAGTTCTGAAGAAATAATATTTCACAATCCTTGTGTTCTTGGTGAAAGCCTTAGTGACCTTAGTGGTTAAATATCCCCCTGAATAGTTACCCATTTTATTTATAAATGCAATGCTTTAATAAAAAAAGGCTGCCTCAATTAAGAGACAGCCCTTTGATAAGCTATTTAGAAACAAGATTACTAGGCATTTCCTAGAAAACTTGTTCCACCTTGTTTAAGCTTTTTAGCAGCGTAGCTAATTCCGCTTGCCGCAAGCATTAAACTCATGCCGCCATCAAACGGAACTACAGGACTACCATCTCCTGTTGGTCCATTGTTTGGCGAACCTGGTCCATTAATACCTGGATCATCGGCAGGTGATTGCGCTTGCACCATCACAGTTGCCAAACTGAAACCTACTATCAGCAAAACGCTTAATAGCTTGTTGTTTGTTATTATTTTTTTCATTTTAAAAATTTTGAAGTGTAAAGTTGAGAGTCAAAAGTCGAAAGTGTAAAGTGTAAAGTCGAAAGTTTAGTGAATCGTAATGTTTATTAATCCAAAGACTTACGACCTATAACTTACGACTTATGACTTATGACTATTTACTAATTGACAGATAAATTTGATTGACTAACTATTGTACCACTAGCAGTTTCTCTGATGGTTACACTATAAACTCCAGCAGCAATTGTATTGTTGATACTGATTGCATGACTACCATTACCACCCGTGTGGCTGATAGCAGACTCTTGCACCTTTTGACCCAATACATTAGTGATGATTACGGTGTATTTACCAGTAGCAATATTACCAAAAGCAACGTTCAATACCTTACTTCCATTTAGTGGGTTCGGATACAAAGAATAAGTCGAAAGTTTAGAGTCGAAAGTCGAAACTTTGGCAACATTGCTGTAGCTAACTGTTCCTACTTGACTGATTGCTTTAATGCGATAGTAAGTGGTAGCAGTTACGCTGTTATCAGTTGCCGAATAAGCAGCAGAAGCTGTGTTTTTAGCAGTAGCTTGACCAATCTTAGTAAAGCTCTTAGCATCAGTAGATTTCTCTACTTCGAATGTAGAAACCCCTTTTTCTCCAACTGTATTCCAGCTAATAGTAGCAATCTTATTGCTCAAGGTTGCACTAGCTACGATGCTATTAACAGCCAAAGTGGTTGGTTTGAAACCAAGACTAAATCTGTTAGCATAAGATGCAGCATTTGTAGTATCAACTGTAAAGGTGATGGTATCGATACCTGTTGAAAGTGCTTTAACTGTACCCTTGTAATTATCTTTCAATACAGCTAAGAAAGCAGAAGCATCATAAGCACTTGCATCAATCACTAATTGATAGTTCTTATTGCTTAATTTGCTTAATGCAATTGGTAATACATCAGTAGCAGTTGCAGGTAATCTACCATCAATGCTCAAGTCTTTACCCTTGTCGCTAACGGTTAAATTATCGCTTGTAGTTCCAAACTTAACCGCATCCTGAGGACCATAAGTATTGTTACCAAAGTCGGCTCTGAAGGCAATAGCTGCTCCATCTTTACGAGTATATACGTTTGCACTGTCTTCTTTCAACAAGCTTACATAGATCTTACTTAATGGATTGGTTACCCCAAAGATGCCCTTTAAGTTTGAAGTTGAAGTTGCTTTAGCAGACTCAGTGAATACTACTTGTGCATTACTACTGTTGTTGTTTTGTACAAAGAACGCTTGACCAGGTTGAATGTAATCAGTACCCACCACAGCACTTGTGCTAGTGTAGCCAGAAACATTAGCACCTGTAAGTGCATTGTAGGCAATGTATTTACCAGAAGCACTAGATGTTGGATCTAGGTACCAGAAACTACCGTTTAATCCACTAGAAGCTGCATAAACACTACTCCATTTAACAGGAGAAACATAAGGATTAGCAACATTACTGAAACCAGTAAGGTTTGCATTCAAACCAACTGCGCTATTACCACCTGTTGCTGTATTAAACACACCACCATTTGCAATAGTGTTATAGGTTACAGTTCCGGTTACTAATTTACCAGTTGCCCTAAGAGTAGTTGCATTTACAGTTAATAAGCCATTACCGAAGATGTTTGAAATTGGCGTTTTAGCTAAGTTGAAGGTTCTATCTCCACGAACCAATACTCTATATCCAGTAAATGGATCAAGAACGGTATTAGTCGTATTAGCGATACCATAAGCAAGCGCACCAGCTGTGTAGGTATTTGAACCTGTGCCACCATAATTCCAGTTAAATGTTCCAGAAGCATTGTTGTAAGTAAATGCAGAAGCATTACCATTGATGCTGTAATCTAAACCATTTGAACTGTTAGGAGCAGGTTGTGCAGCAGCAGCGTTTGCGCCATAGAAACCATCATCAGCATGAGTAGCACCAGGACCGGTAATGAAGATACCGTAACCACTTGGTTTATTTCCGCCTTCTTGCCATGTGCTGTAGAGTGTATTGCTTGTGTTATAAACCTCTGGCGCAATATCGCGATAAGCACGGTAGCCAGAAGGAATAAAACGTTCAACAGTTACATTACCTGTAACAGAACCTAGAACCGGAGCAACTATCGCTGTATTAGCTATTGAAGTAGATTTTAAGGTAACTGTACCTGAATTCGTATTCAATATACCCTGAGTTACTGTCACAATTCCATAAATATTTACAGTACTGTTCAAATAAGCATTACCAGAAACTGAACCATTATTGATGGTTAGGTTTGTCAAGTTAACGTTACGAGAAACTGTTTGATTACCTGTAGCGCCTAGTTGTAATGTACCACCAAACACACTTCCTGTATATTGGAAGTTAGCGGTAGTGATTGCACTGTTAGTTAGATTAACAGTTCCATTGTTAGTTATGCTTCCACCAGTTTGCAAGTATGAACCATTAACAGTTAATACTAACCCAGTGTTAATGTTTAACTTACCAGAAGTAATGTTTAGTGTTGTAACTGTTAAGGCTTTACCTAAACTTAAAGTTGCTGGAGTTGCATTGGTATTGTTCAATGTTAAAGTGCCAATTGTTGCCACTGATGGCAATGTGAACGGCCCCGCTTGTGAACCTGCAAAAATCAATGTAGAAGATGCAGAAGTTGACAATGAACCACCATTTGAAGTGATGCCTGCAATAGATAATGTTTTACTTCCCACAACAAAAGAACCTTTCGTAAGGGTAAGTGTACCATTTACGGTAACATCACTAGAAAGTGTTGCAGAAGAAGTTGCTGTATTATAAACAACCAAGTTGTTTACTGTAGCAGGGAAAGTTGAACCTGTTACTTGTGCAGCACCACCTTCAAGTACAAAACTAGCTCCACCAGTAGGCGCAAAGTTGTTGGCACCTGATGTGCGAATGTTACCTGTTGCAGTACCGTTTAAACCATTTGCATCTCCCAGATAAACTGTTGCAGTTGAACCGATAACTGTTTTACCAGTACCAGTCAAGTAAGCAGCAGTTCCTGCTGGGAACACAATTGAACCATTAATGTTTGTAGTAGCAGCAGATGATGTGTAAGCACCATACAACAAGAAGTAGCTACCAACATTAACAGTTAAGGTATTAGCGACAGTTAAGTTACCAGCAATGTAAGCTCCAAAAGGAGAGGAAATAGTAGCAGCAGGAAGTGTTATGCTGTTAGTATTTGCGATGGTTAGGTTGCCATAAGTAACGGCCGTATTAATTGCTTGCGCCACAGAACCACCATAAACTACCGTACTGGTAGCATCTAATGTTCCAAAAGTAGGAAGCGTTGCATCTTTAAGATTCAAGGTATTCGTAGTATTAGTACCCGAAGCGGCAGCCACAGAAACAGTACCTACAATTGGGAAACCACTAGCAACGGTAAGAGTTACTGGAGAAACAGTAGCATTACCTACCACAATTGTAGCACCTAAACCACTAACTGTCCAACCACTAGTTGTACCAGCTGTGGAAGCTGAGTTGTCAATTTCGAAAGTACCATTATCTAAAGTAAACACATTAGAAGGAGCTTGCGTTCCTGCACCACCCTTTGCAGAATACCAATAATGATAATCATCCAACTTAGCACCAACAGCAGCACTGTTGTAGTACAATTTACCAGTAATTGTTAGGGTAATAGTAGTACTTGCAGTACCACCACCACTTAAAGTGTTTGTAACAGAAAGTTGTAAATCGAATGTTCCAAAAGTAGTTGGCGTACCAGTGATTTTTCCTGTTAAAGGATCGATAGTTAAACCTATTGACGATAATGCTGAATTTGATGTACCGACTAGTGCTGCACTAAATAGTACATTACTAGATAGGTTAGCATTTATATCATAGATAGCACTCGATGAAGTGTAAGTAGTACCAAAAGCAGCAGAAGCTGTATTGCCAGTGCTAGTGATAATAGGCACACTTGTGAACGCCAGTACATAATAAGGAGAAAGCGTACTAGCTGAAGTACCAGTGAAAGTGCTGCTAGAAGAAGTACCACCTAGGTAAGCATAACTACCAGCCAATGTGCTACTAGTTCCAATTGTATTTGCTGCTCCAAAACTAGGGTCAATTAACTGAACCGTAGTTTTAGTGATTGATGATGGGTTGGTAACAGTGGTAGACCAATAAGTATTAGTGTTGATTGTGTTTAGGTTTGTACCAGCAGAACCGCCTGTTGAAGCATTAACAGCTGTTACTGTAACCACTGCATTGCTACCACTATTTGTAGAGGTAGTTACCAAGCTAAATGGTATGTAACCACTAGCAGTAGTTTTGTTGGTATTGTTTGCAGTAGCATTAGTTAAAGGGTTAGTAGCTGGCGCAACTGAACCACCTACTGGGAATAGGAAAGTAGCGTTACTTGCATTTGAAGGCAATGTCCATGATAGAGATCCGTTTACATAAGAATTATTGCTTTCACTTACGGATGCAGTAGTTTGTAAAACCAAAGATTTGCTATTTGTAAACAACGAACCTTTAGACAAAGTAAGCGTACCATAAATAGCTAAGTTAGCTTGCAAAGTATCTTCGTAATTAGTGTTCACTGTTAAATTCTTCAATGTAGTTATACTTGAAGGAACTTTAAATGCAGTGTTTAATACAAGGCTTGATGCAGTCGTCGTACTAATAGTACCTGTTAATGATACTACTGGTACTCCTGTGTTGTTCAACGTTAACGTGTTACTACCTACTGAAAGTTGTGTTGTTGCAGCACTTAAAGTTAATAACCCATTTATGGTTAGATTATTTAACAATGCAAAAGTTGCACCAGCAGAAATAGTAAGATTTTTAACAACAAAAGGGAAACCATTACCAAGACCAACACCACCTGTGTAGGCATTGTTTTGGTTGGTATTCAGTGTATAGACTGCTCCCGGATCAAAACTTGTATTGGTATTCCAATTAAAGCTACCAGCTATTGAACTTGGCACTCTCACTGCGCCAAACCCACTAGTATTGTCTGGAGAGTTTTGCACAATGGCTTGAGCGTTGGAAATCGTCAATATTGCATTAGGTCCAACTTGGAATTTTGCACTAGTTGAGTTTAAGGAGAAATAAGAATCAGAGAAAGTATTGTTCTGTGCAAAAGACACCGTTCCATTTAAGTAGGTAGTGCCAGCAACAACCACATAAGCACCTGTAAGGTTCAATGTTGATGTTGCTGATGAAGAGCCATTCTGTGTGAAGTTTCCATTTACAGTAACAGTTTGAACTGCAAGCGTAATGGTTGACTTTAGGTTTTGTGTTAAGTTACCTAATATAGTAACAGCCGGAATAGTAACACTTGTAGCAGGAGTGCTAGATGCATTACCTATTATTAAGTTACCAAAAGTTTTGTTGGCAACAGTTTGTGAACCAGCAAAGTCATACTGAATAGTACTTGTAGCATCAATTGTTCCTAATGTAGGAGCGGTTGAACTAGCAATTTCCAATATATTTCCATAAACATTAATTGTACCCACAATGCTATTTCCACTAGAAATAGTTAGTGTAGCACCAGTTGCAACATCAGCAACATCGCCTACATTAATGTAAGAACCTGTACCAAGAGTCCATGTGCCACCAATGGTAGTTGCATTTTTTAAAATGTTGAAAACAGTATTTGCAGCACTAAAAATAGTTGCGCTAGAAGGATTACCACCACTTCCATCTGGCTTTGTATCCCACTGAGCAGGATCATTCAAGCTGCCTGAACCTAAATAATACAAAGTAGACGCTACGTTGAAAGTTACGGTTGCTGAAGCATTGCCACCACCAGCAGTTGCTGTTACTACAATAGGAGTAGGTCCAAAAATGTTTTTCGGCGTACCATAAATAGCACCAGTGGAACTGTTAATAGAAAGTCCTATTCCAGCAGTTGCAATGTCAACACCATTATAAGTGGCAGAGAAAGTAGCAGAAGTACTTGCCTGAACAGTGTAGATAGGTGAAGCTTGTGTATATGCTTGACCATATACCAATGATGCACTTGTGGCACTTGTGATGTTTGGTGCAGAGCTTACGCCCAATACATAAAAACTAGAAAGTAAAGGTGAAGTAGCTTCAGAAGTTAAGGTATTACCAGAAAGAGAAGCAGAAGCACCTGTGTAAGAACCGTTCAAAGTATTACTATAACCTATGGCATTGGTAGAACCAAGTGCAGCAGGGTCAGCAATTTGAACTTGTGTAGTTGTAATGCTAGAAAGGTTAGTAGCAGAAGTACTCCAATAGTAATCCGAATTCAATGAAGTCAATGAACTTGGTGTACCACCTGTAGAACCACTTTTAGCTTGAACAGTTACTACTGCATTAGTAGCACTGCTGCTTGTTGAAGTATTGCTTAAAGTAAATGGTGCATAAGCCCCTGAAATACCTACTGGGAACAAGAAGTTATTGCTAACTGCACCTTTAGGCAATGTCCACGCAAGTGGGCCATTAACATAAGCTGTTGAACTTCCTGAACTTGTTGAAGAAGCAGCCCCAGTTAGGGTTAACAAATTAGTAGAAGTAGTTGTTAATACACCGCCATTATTCAATTTAAATGAACCACTAACTGTTAACGGAGCTGCTAATGATACTGCATGGGCAATGGTAAAGTTTGTTAAAGCAGTTATATTTGATGGTAATGTTCCAGAAAAAGAACTTCCAATAGAAAGACTAGAGGCAGACGTGGTAGACAAGTAACTATTTGCACTAACGCCAGTTAATCCGCCATTTAGCGTAAGGGTGTTACTGCCCAATACCAAGTTTCCACTTGTAAAGGTTAGTGTTCCATTTACTGTAAGGCTAGTACTAAGTGTTGCATTGTAACCGTTTGCTACGTTGATGGTTAAGTTGTTTACAGTGCTTGGAAAACCAGTACCAACCGCTTGAGGAATTTGTCCATTTAAAATATAATTTGCACCAGGATCGTAAGTGCGTGTACCTGTAGATTGTATCGCCCCTAATGGACCACTAGACTGAATGCCATAAATGCTTCCAATATAAACAGTACTACCGCTTAATAAACTGAATGATGCTGGACCTGTAATAGCAGAAACCTGCACACTGCTTAAATCTAATGTACCAGCTATGCTAACATCATTACTTGCATAGATTGTACTGCTACCTGGATCTAAAATCAACTTACCATTTGCATTTACAGTAACTGTTGTTGCAGTTAAGGTAACACTAGTTGCCACGTGCGCTATACCTCCACTGTTTACGGTAAACTCTCCAGAAACCTGAGAAGAACCATAAATGTTTAAGGTCGCTTTATTGTACACATCTAAAGTACCTGCGATATTAGCATTAGTTGTTGAAGCAATACTAACAACAGTAGCAGGACTAGTGGTAGTATTACCAAATTCAATGTTTCCATATAAGCCAGAAGTTGGCGTAATGAAAAATTGAGTTCCTACTGCATCATAAGTAACCGTACTATTGATGTCTAGTGTACCTAATGTTGGTAAATTTGAAGAAGCATCTTTCAATTCCAAATTATTACCATACACATTAATGGTACCACCAGTAATGTAGTTGCCACTAGTAACAGTAAGAGTTACACCTGTATTGTTATTGGCAACGTCACCTACATTTATTACAGAACCAGAAGTTAAAGTCCATGGTGTTGTAGTAGAGGCTGTTTTATAAATATTAAAGGTTGTGTTTTCAGCAGTTAAAATGTTTGATGGAGCAGAAGCACCACTACCATCGGCTGCTAAATTCCAGCTAGAAACATTACTCAAAGAAGTAGAGCCAGCTCCTATGTAATATACATTGGCAGAAATGTTCAGTGCAAGGGTATCAGACCCAGCACCATTTGCATTGGTAGCATTAATTACAATTGGTAAATAACCACTAATGGTTGGTGTACCTGAAATAATATTACCACTTAAAGACAATCCAATTGAACTAATAGGATTCCCTTTGTAAGTTGCACTATAAGTAGTTGGAGAATTGGTTGCAGAAATGCTGAAATTAACACTATTGCCATAAGCAATAGTCTGTGTTCCTCTGCTTACGATTGGCGGAGGCAATGCCTCTGTTCCATAAACATAAAAAGCATTAGAAGTAGATAATGGTGTAGAATAAGACGTACTACTATTCAACGTAGTTGTAACAGCGTTGTAAGTACCACTTTGAGAAGTACTAGAAGCAATTTGTGATGCTGTAGTGTTTCCTGGATCATTAAACTGCGCTGTGGCACTTGTTATGCTAGAACCATTGGTAACAGTGGTTGCCCAAAAGTTAGTGGCATTAAGTGCAACAATGCCCGTGCCAGCACTACCACCAGTAGCCGCATGGGTTACTTGTGCTTGAACAATACCTAAACTAGAAGATGATGTAGTGCTTGTGTTTAGCAATCTAAAAGGGGCATAAACACCAGATGCGCCAATTGGGAACAAATAATTTGTTCCAGCAGCTCCAGCAGGCAATTGCCATGCTAATGGGCCATTAATATAAGCAGTTGCACTTCCGGCAGAAGTTGAAGCTGAACCACCAATAAGGGTTAATAAATTTGCAGAAGTGGTTGTTAATTTACCACCACTATTCAATGTTAAAGCACCGCTAAGTGCTACTGGTCCGTTTAAGGTTACTGCATTAGAAAGGGTTAAACTTCCTAAGGTGCTAACACTAGCCGGAACAAAGACACCACTTGAACTTCCTGCAAGAGTAAGGTTTGAAGTAGGAGTAGTTATTAAACCTGTTGATGCGTTTGCACCAGCAATTGCAGGGCCATTAAGCGCCAGCGTATTGCTACCTACACTTAAAGAACCAGAGGTAAGGGTAAGTGTCCCTGCTACTGATAAATTACCAGCCAATGAAACTTGATTTCCGTTACCAGTATTGATCGTTAAATTGTTTAGTTGATGCGATGAATCTCCACTAGAAGGCACAATTAGTGACGCAGTAGATAAACCATCTGTTCCAGTATAACCAGTATAAGTAGTTCCTAATACTAGACTAGATTTGGTAGGATAAGTAACCAAGTTTTGTAGGTTACCAGCAATTGTTCCGTTTAGTGTTAAAATTGCAGGTATATAACTATTATTGTAGTCATTGCCTACAACTAAACGTCCTGAAAGTAAATTTAATTGACCGTTAACAGTTAAATCTTTTGACAAGGTTAAAGGAAAACCAGCCGCCAAACTAACGGTAAAGTTGTTTACTACAGAAAAGAATCCTGTAGAGGTATAGGTATCAATAGTTCCAAGAACTGTCAAGTTAGGGCCAGGATTTGTTCCGAATGTACGAGTAGTTCCACTAGTACGTAAGAAACCTCTACCACCTGCAGGTTGAATTAAAAATTGGTTACCAATTTTAATATTACTATTATCTTGGATAGTCACGTTGGCTGCACCATACAAACCAGCACCATTAAGTGGGTTAATTAAGGTTCCACCAGTAAAAACAGTTATTTGATTGGTAACAATAATTCCAGTTAAACCAACTGTAGATAAGCCAGGACTTAAAATTAATGTTCCACCATTATTTACAAAAAGGTTTTTTGACTTCAAACTTCCCACGCTTGCACTAGGAGATGAAAAAGAAGAACCATTCCAAAATGGAGTAACCGCAATTGTAGAGCCACTGTTAATGTTGATGTCTCCAGTAACGGTAGTTAATGTGTTACCGATAGTTAAGGTTGAGTTGCCATAAGTAGTTACGTTGCCAGAAATTGTAGTAGTAAGACCATTTTGTGCACCGATAGAAACAAGTGTAGTTGGATTTGTAGTTGTATTACCAATTACCAAGTTGCCATAATTGCCTGAGGCTGAAGAAGTAGCACCAGTAGTAGGCAGCACGAAACTTTGTGTTCCATTAGCATCATAAATAACTGTACTAGCAGCCGCTAAAGAACCAATACTAGGAACTGTGGTATTTGCTAATTCGAGTGTGTTGCTACCAGAAGAGGCTGCAACAACGTTAATGCTACCACTAACAGCGTGGGTTGCATCAATTGTAAATGTAATAGCTGAAGATGCAGTGTTTCCTACCTGAATGGTGGCAGCTACTGTCCATTTTGCGCTTGAGTTGTTTGCTGTTGTTGCCGAAGTGGCAATGATTAATGTGTTGCCACTATTTGTGTATGTGGCAGGAGCATCAGTTGCACCCTGAGTAGTTCCCCAGTTTGCATTATTATCTAACGCCCCGGTACCCGAGTAATAGTAGGTAGTTTGGGCAAAGCTCCCAACCACCAAGCCGAGCATGATGAGCATTGTAAGGAATAGACCTTTTTTCATGATTAAATTGTTTAAAGTAAAAAAATAATTGCTGGCCGGTGGTTGACCTATTTATTAAAATCGCTTAGTCATCACTAAGGAGGAATACCAGAACCTGAATGATATAAAATGAGGGGGTAACGATTGTGTATTATCATAAATTTTCAATTATTTGTTTACTAAATCAACTTCTAGTCTTTAATCAATGATTGTGGTTTATACTTACAAATGGTATTGATTCTAGATGATTTTTCTAAACCAGATTCAGCAGTAGTTTCAGAATAGTCTAATAAATTAGTTTGCTCTACAATTGCGACGTTGTTAGGGGAAATGAAAAAAGCAGATGCACCAAAGCTGTCATGCTTTATAGAGTGTGAATCAGAAGCAATCAAATTATCTGACCATAATTTTGAAACATTGGTTAATGCAGACTCACCATTAACGTAATGAGAAGTTTTAGCCGATACTCCAGCTACAAAACCAAGTATAAAAATTACAGGCAGAAACATAACTTTCTTCATAACGAACAGATAAAGTATAAAAGACAGATGCCTATAAATTGATATAGACAAAAAAGTAGTAGAAACGCAAATTGGTTATGAGCATTCAATAATGGTAATGAAAGGCGAGTGGTTATTTTGTTGTTAATCGGTAATACTTAAAAGAAGTAAAAACTAATTATCTAAAAGCCATTTCATTTGGTTAATGAATATTAATTAGAAATCTTTCAACAACAGCAATTAGAAAATATATCTATACAAGTAGAATGAGGGTAAAAACCCTGGTTTTGAAAAATAACACGATTACTAAGTTTCATTCTTTCTAGCATTGTTTTTTTAATTTTGAGAGAAAATACATCTCTACCTATTTGATGGACAAAACTAGGGGAAATAATGTAAACCTCAACAATAAAAATATATTAATCATGATAAAGTATCATTTTTAAGGCATTTTTAATTATATTTAAGTTATATATTGCCAATAAAACGTATAAATAAGTATAAAATATGGCGGACAAACAACAGGATATTCCTACTAGGAAAGTAAACTAATATTTAGTTGTGAAATTCTTTTCAAGGGCTTTATGGTTTCTATGTGTACCAGTATAGCCTTGTTCATCCAGTAAATCTAAGATATACTTAACCTCTGCCACACACTACTCTTGTCACTTTTGGGGTTGTTACTGAGCCATATTTCGATGTGCAGCTTGATGGGTTGTCAATTTTTATAGATTTTTGGAAGGTTAAATAACGTTCCCCGACTACTAAAAAAAGTCACTATAGTTCATTGACTTTAATGGAAAGTCCAAAACCAATTTTCGGTTAATGACTAACAGTTGATAGTGGTTGTTAATTGGGTTGATTCTTTGATAGATTGTCCTTTTTTAAATCTATTAAACACTAGTTGAACCAAAAGTACCCTATTTAGTCATGGTAGCTACCACCAAAAAAATGAACCATGCCACCAAAAAAGTGAACCGTGCCATCAACAGTCATGGTAGCTACCATCAAAAAAATGAACCATGCCACCAAAAAAGTGAACCGCACCATCAACAGTCATGGTAGCTACCATCAAAAAAATGAAGCGTGCCACCAAAAAAGTGAACCGTGCCATCAACAGTCATGGTAGCTACCATCAAAAAAATGAACCATGCTACCAAAAAAGTGAACCGCACCATCAACAGTCATGGTAGGCACCATCAAAAAAATGAACCATGCCACCAAAAAAATGAAGCGTACCATCAACAGTCATGGTAGGCACCATCAAAAAAATGAACTTGCCACCAAAAAAGTGAAGCATACCATCAACAGTCATGGTAGCTACCATCAAAAAAATGAAGCGTGCTACCAAAAAAGTGAACCGCACCATCAACAGTCATGGTAGCTACCACCAAAAAAATGAACTTGCCACCAAAAAAATGAAGCGTGCCACCAAAAAAGTGAACCGTATCATCAACAGTCATGGTAGCTACCATCAAAAAAATGATGGGGATAACCAATAGTAAAGGTTCAGAATTACCTGTCAGTAGCGATTCTATATAACACAGAAAGGCCACCCGATTTACTCAGGTGGCCCTTGTGTGTTAACTGGAAACAAAGTTGCTTACAAAGCTTTTATCTTTTTTGCAGCGTAGCTAATGCCACTCGCCGCA